>NZ_JBEYLC010000014.1:0-107301 GCF_040635885.1 Nocardiopsis sp. NPDC006832
CAAGGCCCGCCCCAACCCGGTGATCCTCGGTGGGCTGCATGTGAGGGCCGGCCATGTTCGCCAACGCCCCGGCCAGGCCGGGGTCCAGATCGCGGCCCGCCATCGGCGGGCGGCCGTCGTCGTGTTCAGCCCAGGTCCCACTTGCGGCGCAGCTCGCGCAGGCGTCGGATCCGCTCGGCGATCGGTGGGTGCGCCGAGAACAACCGGCCCACCGGCCCGGGAAACGGGTTGGTCGTCATCAGGTGCGCCGTGGCCAACAGCACCCGCTCCCGTGGCAGCGGGTGGGCCCGGTTGCCGGACTCCAGCTTGCGCAGCGCGTCGGCGAGCCCCAACGGGTCCCCGGTGAGTTCGGCGGCGTGCTCGTCGGCACGGAACTCTCGGGCCCGTCCCACGCCGCAGTAGACGACCACGCCCGCGAGCGGCGCCAGCACGGCCAGCATCAGCCCTCCCAGGAGGTTGGGCATGTCCGTCTCCTCGGACTCCCCCAACGGCAGCAGGAAGGTCACGAGGGTGAGCGCGGTGATGAGGGTGGTCAAGGTCGCCGCGACCGAGCTGAGCAGTGTGTCGTGCGAGCGGATGTGCGCCAACTCGTGGGCGATCACGCCGCGCAGCTCACGTTCGTCGAGGACGCGCAGCAACCCGGTCGTGCAGCACAGGGACGCCCGGCGCGGACTGCCCCCGGTGGCGAAGGCGTTGGGCGTGCGCACCGGCGCCAGGTACAACTTCGGCATCGGCTGCTTGGCGGCCGTGGCCAGTTCCCGAACGATCCGATACAGCTCCGGGCGCTCGATCTCGCTGACCGGTCGGGCCCGCATCGCCCGCAACGCCAGGGATTCCCCGAACAGGTAGACGAGGATCCCCGCGCACAGCACCAGGGCGATCGCGATCTGGACGCCCTTCTGGGCACCGCAGAACCAGCCGACCACGACGATGAGCGCCGAGGCTCCGGCGAACAGGCCGACCGCGCGGACCGCGTTGACGTGCACGCGCCCTCCCTTCCGGTGTTCGCCGGTGTCCGGCTTTTGATGCGTACATGGTGACAAACGTGCGGGTCGGCGTCTCGCGTTCCCCATGTGACCGGTCGGTGTCGCGGTCCGCGCCATCAGCGCGCGAACACGGGCCGAACGGGCGTGTGTGACAATCGCCACCCGCCCGGCCTCCGACCGGCATCGACGACCTATAGTGCGAACGTGGTCCTCGTCACTACGCGCACCGAGGGGACGGAAGAACTCCGTCCTCGTGGTGGGTGGTGGGCCGTGTCGTCGAAGGTCGGCAGCCACGCGCGATCCGGCCGCGGTACCCGCACCGCACACGCCGCACCGGGTTGGCGCACCCGGCGCGTGTGGGGGCCACGACCGAAGTCCCCGCCCCCGACCATGGCATCCGGCCCGCGACGGTGCGGTCCGGCCGGGGGTGGAACACCCGAGCGCCGCCGCCTCCACGACCGGCGGCTCACCGAGGAGGTCGTCGATCTCAGTGGCCAAACAGATCGAACAGCTCGACCGCGTCATCATCCGCTTCGCCGGCGACTCCGGCGACGGCATGCAGTTGACCGGTGACCGATTCACCCAGGAGACCGCGTCGTTCGGCAACGACCTGTCGACCCTGCCGAACTTCCCGGCGGAGATCCGCGCTCCGGCCGGCACCCTTCCCGGTGTCTCCAGCTTCCAGTTGCACTTCGCCGACCACGACATCGTGACCCCGGGGGACGCCCCGGACGTATTGGTGGCGATGAACCCGGCCGCGCTCAAGGCCAACCTCGGCGACGTGCCCAAGGGCGCCACCATCATCGTCAACACCGACGAGTTCACCAAGCGCAGTCTGACCAAGGTCGGCTACGTCTCCGACCCGCTCACCGACGGGACCCTCGACGGGTTCAAGGTGAGCGCGGTGGGGCTGACCTCGATGACGGTGGCGGCCCTGGCCGATTCCGACATCTCCAAGAAGGACGCCCAGCGCGCGAAGAACATGTTCGCCCTGGGTTTGTTGTCCTGGATGTACAACCGCCCGACGGAGGGGACGACCTCGTTCCTGAAGTCGAAGTTCGCGAGCAAGCCGGACATCCTCGACGCCAACCTCAAGGCCTTCCGGGCGGGGTGGAACTTCGGGGAGACCACGGAGGACTTCGCGGTCTCCTACGAGATCAAACCGGCCCGGCTGCCCTCGGGTACCTACCGCAACATCACCGGGAACCTGGCCACGGCCTACGGGCTCATCGCCGGGTCCAAGCGTTCCGGGCTCCCCCTGTTCCTGGGCTCCTACCCGATCACCCCGGCCTCGGACATCCTGCACGAGTTGTCCAAGCACAAGCGGTTCGGGGTGCGCACCTTCCAGGCCGAGGACGAGATCGCGGGGGTGGGCGCGGCCCTGGGCGCCTCCTTCGGCGGATCGCTCGGCGTGACCACCACCTCCGGGCCCGGCATGGTGCTCAAGCAGGAGACCGTGGGGCTGGCCGTGATGACGGAACTCCCCCTGCTCATCGTGGACGTGCAGCGGGCCGGCCCGAGCACCGGCATGCCCACCAAGACCGAGCAGACCGACCTGTTGATGGCCATGTACGGGCGCAACGGCGAGTCCCCCGTCCCGGTGGTGGCGCCCTCCTCCCCCGCGGACTGCTTCGACGCGGCGATCGAGGCCACCCGGCTGGCGGTGAAGTACCGCACGCCGGTGGTGGTGCTCTCCGACGGCTACCTCGCCAACGGCTCCGAGCCGTGGCGACTGCCGGACGTGGCGGACCTTCCGGTCATCGAACCGGACCTGGCCACCGAACCGAACGGTCCGGACGGCACCTACCTGCCCTACCTGCGCGACGAGGACACCCTGGCCCGCCCGTGGGCGGTTCCGGGCACGCCCGGGTTGGAACACCGCATCGGCGGCATCGAGAAGCACGCCCAGAGCGGCGACATCTCCTACACCCCCGGCAACCACGACCTCATGGTCCGCACCCGGCAGGCCAAGATCGACGCCATCGCGCGGGACATCCCCGAACTGGAGGTGTCCGATCCCACCGGGGACGCGGAGGTGCTCGTGCTGGGCTGGGGTGGCACCTACGGGTCCATCACCGCCGGGGTGCGACGGGTACGGCGGGCGGGCGGCCGTGTGGCCCAGGCCCACCTGCGCCACCTCAACCCGTTCCCCGCGAACCTGGGCGAGGTGCTCGGGCGCTACGAGCGCGTGGTGGTGCCCGAGATCAACCTGGGCCAGCTGGCGCTGCTGCTGCGCGGCCGCTTCCTGGTCGACGTCATCGGTTACAACAAGGTCCGTGGTCTTCCCTTCAAGGCGGAGGAGCTCGCGGGTGTGCTGCAGGAGGTCATCGACCGTGACTGAGAATCCGAACGGAACCGGGCACGTTCACGACGAGGACGGCCTCGCCGGACTGCGACTGGTGCCCAAGACCGACGCCCCGTACAAGATGAAGGACTTCAAGTCCGACCAAGAGGTGCGCTGGTGCCCGGGCTGCGGTGACTACGCGATCCTGGCCGCGTTCCAATCGTTCCTGCCGCAGCTGGGGGTGCCGCGGGAGAACATCGTGATGGTGTCCGGGATCGGCTGCTCCTCTCGGTTCCCGTACTACCTGAGCACGTACGGCGTGCACTCGATCCACGGGCGCGCCCCGGCGATCGCGACGGGGTTGGCCACGAGCCGGCCGGACCTGTCGGTGTGGGTGATCACCGGCGACGGCGACGGACTGTCGATCGGCGGCAACCACCTCATCCACGCGCTGCGTCGCAACGTCAACATCAACATCCTCCTGTTCAACAACCGCATCTACGGGCTCACCAAGGGCCAGTACTCCCCCACCTCCGAGGCCGGGAAGATCACCAAATCCTCACCGGTGGGGTCGCTGGACCACCCGTTCAATCCGCTGTCGTTGGCGCTGGGCGCGGAGGCGGGGTTCGTGGCCCGGACCGTGGACTCGGACCGCAAGCACCTGACGTCGGTGCTGCGGGCCGCCGCCGACCACCCCGGCGCTTCGTTCGTGGAGATCTACCAGAACTGCCCGATCTTCAACGACGACGCCTTCGAGCCGTTGAAGGACGCGTCCTCGCGGGACCTGAGACTGCTGCGGATGGAGCACGGCGAGCCGCTGCGGCTGGGGCCGGATCGCGGTGTGGTCGCGGGCGAGTTCGGCGGCCTGGAGGTCGTCGACGTGGCCGAGGTCGGTGAGGAGCGGTTGATCCGCCACGACGCGCACCGGGAGGACCCGGGTTACGCGTTCGCGCTGTCGAGGCTGGATCGGCCGGCCTTCGAACACGTGCCGATCGGGGTGTTCCGGGACGTGCGCCGGCCCACCTACGACGATCTGTTGAACGAGCAGATCGAGGACGCGCGGTCCGAACGCGGCGACGGTGAGTTGGCCGCGTTGCTGGCCGGCGGTGACACCTGGACCGTGGACTAGTGGGATAGGGGCCCGGTGGTCGCCCGATCACGAGGCCGATCGTCAGGTCGCTCCGGTATTCCCCCGGACGGCGTCGAGAAGTTCACAGGCGACGTCCGGGGCGGCCCTCGGTCCACCGCGGGTGAAGGCAATACGCTGCCCCCATGCGAATCGTCATCGTCGGAGGACACGGGAAGATCGCGCTGCGACTGGCCAGGCAGTTGGCCGACCGCGGCGACACCCCCGTGGGCCTCATCCGTAACCCCGACCATTCCCAGGACATCGTCGACGCCGGGGCCGAGCCGGTCGTGATCGACCTGGAGCAGGCCACCGTGACCGAGCTGACCGAGAAGATCATGGGCGCCGACGCCGTGGTGTTCGCGGCCGGCGCCGGACCGGGCAGCGGCGCGGAGCGCAAGGAGACCGTCGACCACAAGGCGGCGGTGCTGACCGCCGACGCCGCCGCCCTCGCCGGGGTGCGTCGCCTGGTCCAGGTGTCGGCGATCAACGTGGACAAGCCGGTTCCGGAGGACACCGGTGAGGTCTGGAAGGCGTATGTGGCGGCGAAGAAGGCCGCCGACGACGACCTCCGTCAGCGCGACCTCGACCTGGACTGGACGATCCTGCGTCCCGGAGGTCTGACCGACGACGCCGGAACCGGTCGGGTGGACCTGGGTGAGGAGGTCGAGCGCGACACGGTGACCCGTGACGACGTCGCCGCCGTGATCGTCGCACTTTTGGACGAACCAGGAACCGTCGGCCGGGTTCTCAACCTGGTGAACGGTGAGACGCCCGTCGTCGAAGCCGTCCGCGCCGCCGCCGGCTGATCCTTGACCGCGTATCGCGGGGGCGGGGATCCGTTCGGTCTCTGTGGCCAGATGCACCTATAGAAGGCATGATGGTTTCGGAGCCCGGCGGAATCCCGCCACGGTGGACGCGGACGACCGGGAACGCCCCGACGGGTGAATCAGCTCCGCAGAGCAGATGGGTACGGTTTTCATGAGCGTCACACAGGTCGTCAGGGATAGCACGGTCGTCGAACACGCCAAGGTCGCCGCGCAGCAGAAGCGCCGGATGTTCATCATCCAGCTGGACGTCAACGCCTACGACGAGGCTTCGAGCAAGCTGCGTCCAGGGCTGACCCGCATCCTTGAGGGGATCGAGGAGGCCGGCTGGCGTCTGGACCTGATCACCCCGAGCGAGAACGGGGAGTCCCAGGCCGCCCGCCTGTTCATCTTCCGCCCCGACGCCGAGGCGCTGAAGGCGAAGGAGTCGGCGCAGGCCGAGGCCCAGCAGCCGCAACAACCCCAGCATCCGCAGGACGGGACGGGGCAGCAGGCCGCCTACCCGCAGCACCCCACGGGTGCGCAGCAGCCGGACCCGTACGCGGGTTACGGCCAGGGTTACGGTCAGCAGCCGCAGCAGTACCCGGGCTATGACCAGCATCAATACCCCGGATACGGGCAGCAGCAGCCGGGGTACGGGCAGCAGCCCGGCTACGGCCAGCAGTACCCGGGTTACGGCCAGCAGGGCTGGTAGTCCCACCAGGTCCTCGGGCCCGTACGGCGGATCCGCCGTACGGGCCTTTTTGTGCGTTCCATGCGCTTCGCACCCCCGCACCGTGTCCGACATGACTCTCGATGAGCGGACAGCCACGGATTCCGATGCATTCGCCAGAAGCCTGTTCTAGTCGTGCTTTCGGTTGTGTAACGCACTGGGGGTTCCATGCGGTGACATGTCGGTCATACCGCCCGGGAAGCCGAGGAAACTCTGGGGAAACTCTGGAATCTTCGCGGAAACTACTTCAGGCATGCATCCGGCTACGCTAAGTTAATTACGGCGGCCGCAGCCAACCCGTTTTAGTACTTCCGAAAGGTGACTCACATGTCCCGTATCGCCAAGCTTTCCGGATTCGTTCTGGCCACCGGCCTCGCCTTCGGCGCCTTCACCGGCACCGCCGCGGCCGACAACAACGCCGACGTCCAGAACGTCACCATCCCGATCTGCCTGGACGTCCTGAAGGCCTCCGGCGTCAGCGCCAGCGGCTGCAACGTCGTCGACTGGAACGCCACCTCGGGCATCTCGGTCGACGACTGATCACCCGGTAGTCATCCGGGTCGGCTCCATCCGGCCACCGTCACCACCTGCACACAGCGAACCGCAAAGGAACACTCACCATGAAGCGCATCACCGCCGTCTCCGGTCTCATCCTCGCCACCGGCCTCGCCCTGGGCGCCATGTCCGGCACCGCCGCGGCCGACAACAACGCCGACATCCAGAACATCACGGTGCCCGTCTGCGCCGACGTCATCAGCTTCGCGGGCTTCAGCTCCGAGGGCTGCAACGTCATCGACAACGACTTCAACTCCGGCATCAGCGTCATGGACTAGTAGTCCACGCTCCTCCGGCGACGACGCGGGGCACGGCGAATCCATCGCCGTGCCCCGCGTTCTGTTCCCTCACCGCCCCGCGCACGCGGAACCGGTTCAGCCCTTGCAGGGCCCCTCGGGGCTCCAGGTGTCCGGGTCGGTCACCAGGCGCGCGTGCGAAGCGGTGTCATAACGGGAGGTGCCGTACCGCAGCTTGGCGCGCTCGGTCCCCTCCGGCAGCAGCCCCGCGCGGCCCAGCGCCAGGCACGAGCCCGGGTTGTCGAGTCGGTGTCCCGCCTCCACCCGGAACAGGCCCAGCCGGTCGAACGCCAAGCGCGAGGCCAATCTCGCCCCGGCCGTCGCGACCCCTCGTCCCTGTTCCGCCGGGTGCGTCCAGAAGGACAACCAGCCCAGCTCGTGTCGGCGGCTGGTCACCGAGATCTGCACGTGCCCCAACGCCTTGTCCCGGTCATCCACCACGGCGAACCCGTGGACGTCGCTCTTCCCGGCCAGTTCGGTCCGGTACTCGATCCACTCTCGGGCCTGGTCCGGGGTTCGGGGGAGGTCGCCGGGCTCCTGCCAGACCAGTTCCTCCCAGGCGAAGGCCTCCAGCAGTCGGTCGACGTCCCCTCGGTTCCACTCACGCAGTCGGTACAACGACGCTTCCCCTCCTCGAATCCACCGACCGCGCCGACCTGGAGCGCGTTCCGCGTCGGTCGGGGGTCACCGTTCGGTCCCTCTCCGCGGTCTGAGAGGCGTTTCGGAGAATATCGGACGGGGACGTGTCACGGACCGCGCACGGTGGTACGTCTTCCCTGTCATGACGACGACAGAGGTCTTCGAAGAGCATCGCTCCCTGTTGAACGGGGTCGCCTACCGGGTCCTGGGCAGCGCCAACGACGCCGAGGACGTGGTCCAGGAGGCCTGGCTGCGCTGGTCCGGGGTCGATCCCACCGAGGTCGACGACCCGCGTGCCTACCTGGTCACCGTGGTCTCGCGGGTGGCCATCGACCGGTTGCGGCGGGCCGGTTCCCGACGTGAGTCCTACGTGGGCGAGTGGCTTCCCGAACCGGTCAGCGACCTGCCCGACGGCGCCGAACGGGCCGAACTCGCCGACTCGGTGGAGTTCGCCCTGATGGTGGTGTTGGAGACGCTGAGTCCGTTGGAACGTGCCGTGTTCGTCCTGCACGAGGCCTTCCAACTGCCCTACGCCCAGATCGCGCAGGTCATCGGGCGGGGTGAGGCCACCACCCGACAGTTGGCCAAACGCGCCCGCGACCACGTGCGGGATCGCCGACCCCGATTCGAGGCCGACCGGGCCGAACGACGGCGGATCACCGAACGCTTCCTCCGGGCCTGCCTGGAAGGGGACCTGGACGGGCTCAAGGGCCTGCTCGCCGACGACGCCACCCTGGTGAGCGACAGCGGTGGCAAGGCCAGGGCTCCCCTACGGGTACTGCGCAGCGCGCACAAGGTGGGTCGCTTCCTCGCGGCCGTCACCGAGGAGCGCAACGCCACCCGGTTCCTCGCCTCGGTCGGCGTCGAGGGCATGGACGCCCTGGACATCAGGGTCACCGAGGTCAACGGCGGTCCGGGGGTGCTGATCTCGGCGGCCGGGGACGCGGTGCTCATGATCTCCCTGGACGTCTTCGAAGGGCGGGTCCAGCACGTGTATCTGTTGGTCAACCCCGACAAGTTGTCACGTTTGAGCGTGGTCGACCCGTCCTAGGGACATGGAACTCAACGTTGTGGGCGGTGGCCTCGCCGGACTGACCGCGGCCATCGCCGGCGCCGAGAGAGGCGCCACGGTCACCCTGTACGAATCCCACGCCACGCTGGGCGGACGGGCCCGCTCCACCGAGCCCCCGTACGTGGCCAACGACGGACCGCACGTCCTGTACTCGGACGGGGCGCCCTACGTCTGGTTGGAGCGACGCGGCCTGGTCCCACCGTCGAAGGCTCTGCCGTTGAGGGCCGCGCTCGGAACCCGGTGGCGGTACCGGGAGCGGATCGGCGGCCCTCCGAGCGGGGTGCTCCGGGCCGCGGCCCGCCGGCGGCTACGCGCCCCGGACGACGTGGACTTCGGCACCTGGGGCACCGAGCACCTGGGCGCGGAGTCGGCCCGAGCCGTCGGCAACATGATGGGGGTCGTGCTCTTCCACGCCGAGCCGGAGCGCCTGTCGGCCGCCTTCGTCTGGGACCGGTTCCAACGTGTCACCACCCCGGGATGGCCCGCGCCCCGGTACCTGATCGGGGGCTGGGGCGCCTGGGTGGAACACCTGTCCGCGCGCGCCCGGGAGATGGGCGTGCGGATCGAGACGCGGAGTCGGGTGGACGCCCCTCCGCAGGGCCCGACCGTCGTGGCCACGTCCTTGGACGCGGCGCGCACCCTGTTGGGGGACGACACGCTGCGTTGGGAGGGCGGACACACCCTGATGGTGGACCTGGGGCTGACACGGCGCCACGGCGATCCGTTCCTGGTGTTCGACTCCGACGAGTGCGGTTTCCTGGAGCGCTACACCGTCGTCGACCCCACGCTCGCACCCGAGGGTGAGGACCTGGTCCAGGCACAGCTTCCGATCCGCCCGGGTGAGGGCCGCGCGCAGACGAACGCCCGGCTGGAGGTCCTGCTCGACACCGCACTGCCCGAGTGGCGGGAGAGGCTGACGTGGCGGCGCGACCAGGTGGCGCGGGGGCGCACCGGGGCGCTGGACCTGCCGGGCACCACCTGGCGGGACCGTCCCGCCATCGACCGGGGTGAGGGCGTGTACCTGGCCGGGGACCAGGTCGCCGCACCGGGTCTGCTGGGTGAGGTGGCGGTGACCAGCGCGGTACGGGCCGCGGAGCTGGCCACCGCTCGGCACTCGCGTGCCGTCACCGACTCCCGGTGAACCCGGCCCGGGGCCCGGCGGTGTCCGGTCAGCCCCGGGCCGGGACGTGGGAGACGGCCTCCACGTTGTTGCCGTCGGGGTCGCGGACGAAGGCGCCGTAGTAGTGCTCGTGGTACTCGGGCCACTCCTTCGGTTCGTGCAGGACCTCCGCCCCGACCTCGACGGCGGCGGCGAAGAAGGCGTCGACGGTGGCCCGGTCGGCCGCGGTGAACGCGATGTGGGACTCGCGCGGGGGGGCCGTCCGTCTCGCTGGGCGAGATCCAGAACGCGGGGTCGTCGGAGCCGTAGCCGATGACCTCCCCGAACTGGAGCATGCGGCGGTGTCCCAGGGGCGCGAGGACGGCGTCGTAGAAGGAGGCGGCGGCGGTCGGGTCGGCGACCTGGATTCCGAGGTGATCCAACATGCCCCGAGTGTGACACCCATCACTGACATTCCTCGATGGGACACGTCCCTCCGAAGCACACCACCCCGGTTCGACCGACCCGAATCCGTCCTGTGGAAACCCGCCGGTAACCCAGGGTGACGCTGAATACTGGTCTCTCAGAGGGAGGCCCATGAACGACCTGAAGAACACGCTGGACAACGAACGGCGGTATGAACTGGTCGACGAGAGGCTTGACGTGTCGCCCGTGCCCAAGCCTTTGCACACACGAGTGAGTTACCGTCTGGGTTTCCTTCTCGGCATCCATGCTCCCGAGGATCTGGAGATCGGGGACGGCCCCGGCATCACCCTCAACGGAGACCCGGGTAAGCACCGGCCTTCGGCCAGGAACCGCCGGAGGAGGGTTACTACACCGTTCCCCCGCTCTTGGCCGTGGAGATCTTCTCCCCCGAAAGCGTGCTCCGCGACAACCACACGAAACGGTACGAGTACGCCGTGTTCGGGATCCCCTCCTACTGGATCATCAACCGTTCCTCAGCAGAGTGCAGGGGTGACATCTGATGCCGCCCCTGGTCCTGCGCGCGTCCCGAACGGTGTTGGATGCGCTGGTCCTCCGCGTTCTCCTTCCCCAAGGTCTGGGTGCGCGCATCGTGTGCGCGCTCCGTGACCGGGTGGCGGATTCCCTCACCCCCACGAGCGCCCGGTCCGGCCTGGACGGTCCGAGGCCCACACTCATCACTCTGGTGGGTGCGGGGCGGTGCCGTCCGACGCCGGATCGGGTGCCCTTGGGCGCGTCGCCCGATCGCGATGCTCGCCGCATCGTGCCGGGACGTCTTCCTCTTGGCGGTGGTGGTGGGTTTTTGCCAGTGCTGGGCACCCCACCTGGAGGTGTAGGCCGCGTCCACGGCGATGACCGTGATCGCGGTGGCATCGGCCATCGAGGTCAGCCGGGCACGCAGCCTGGCCGTGGGCATACCGGAGATGACCTGCCGGAACCGCTTCTTTCGGCCGTGCCTCTCCCGCGACTTGGAGGTGGTGAAGTCCAGATCTTCGACCGCGATCGTCTTCACACCACAACCGTGCGCCCAGCGCAACAACCGGGTCAGCGCGTGGCGCACCTGGGCGTCACGATGGGAAGCGCTGCCGGACAACTCGTAGTCGAACCGGCGCGGGTCACCGATGGGGTTGCCGTGCACATCCAAACGCCAGGCGGCCAGATGATCGGCGTTCATATCCACCCCGATCACCCCCTCGGTGAGGGCGGACCGAAGAGGGACCCGCGATGGCGCCACGATCTGCCAGGACGCGGTCACATACCAGCGCCCACGCTCCACATCCAGGTGCACCCGGTAGGCCACCGCCCGATTCGCCGCCACCCGCTCGGCCCACTCCCGGCCACGGTGCGCGAAAACCGCCGTGCCCGAGAGCACATATCGGCCGTGCGGGGCGTTCGCCCATTCCTTGAGCGGGGTCGGGAGTTTGATCGACACCTCTCCCTGCGGGGTGATGCGGATCGTCTCGTTGCCGAACCGCTTCCCCGTTTCCCCGTTGGCTTGGAGGAACCAGCGGGCCGCTTGCCACCGCTCACGCCAGGCGGTCTCGGTGAGCTGAGCCGCATCGAGGTGATGACGGCTACGGGACAGACTTTTACCGCCACGCACCACGCGCACCAAGCCAGCCTCGAAGTCGGCCCGAACCGTGGCGAGCCGGTCTTGCAGGGTGGCCAGGCGTCGGGACTTGGCGTGCCACTCCTGCTTGGATCGGTAGCCGCCTGGCCTCTTCCTGGTGCCCTTGGCCCCGACCGGCGACGACAACCGGGACCGGACCATCGCGGCCCCGGCTTCCAAAGAACGCAGGTGCGCGGCTTGTCCGCGTCGGGCCAGTGCCCACTGGTCGTGGGTGGCCTTGGTGATCGCCCCCGCCCACCGGGAGGAGCACTCCGGGGTCAGTCGGCGTTTACGCTCCGCCCACGTGTGGCTGTCATGGTCCAGGCCATCAGCACAGCGGGCTTTGAGATCGGCAGCGGCCAACGAACCCAGATGGGAACCGACCAGCCGCAGCACCTTCTCATCCTGAAGGGTCAGGCACTTGAGGCGGGTGCGCACGGCCACACCGGTGGGCCCCGGAACCGGATAGGGGGCCGCGATCGACCGCAAACCCCGCTGATCGGTGCCCACCACCCGCTCCTCACCCCCTGACTGCGTTCGATCCCCGTGCTCGAACACGACGCTAGCCGCGCCCCGGGGCGGGTGTGGCACGAACCGGAAAACTCCTCCGCCCGGGGGTGAGGGTGCGTACCGCTCGAATCCGGCTCCGGTGCCCTTCACGACAGGAGTGGTTCGATGAGTTCACTCATGGACGTCCACGCACACTCATATGACCGCGCACACGAATAGATGAGAATCCCCATCCGGAGAAGCCCGGCATCGTGGAGTTCCGTCTGGAGGACGGTGGCTACCAGGAGATCGGTCAGAGTCAGGGTGAGGAACTCTTCGAGACCGACTCCCCCTTTCCCATGAGACTCATCCCGCACTGGCTCGTGGCGAGTGGCCCATGGCGGGAACGCATCGGCGGGGCGCCCCCGACCGAGTGACCCGGTGGCGGCGTCGGGGAGGCACGTTCGGGGTCAGGCGACCCAGCGGTAGAGGTGTTCGGGACGGCCGGCGGAACCGTAGCGCATGCGCAGTTCCGCCCGACCATCGGCGCACAGGTGCTCAAGGTAGCGGCGGGCCGTCACCCGGGACACCCCGGAACGCTCGGCCACCTCCGCGGCGGACAGCTCTCCCTCTGCCTCGCGCAGCACACCCGCGACCAGGTCGACGGTGGCCGCGGTCAGGCCCTTGGGCAGGGAACGGGCCGCGGGCGGACGCAACAGTCCGAACAACCGGTCCACGTCCTGCTGGGTGGCCTCCCCTTGGGCCTGCATCTGCCGCCGGGCCACCGCGAACCGTTCGAGCTGGTCGCGCAGGGCGCTGAGCGGAAAGGGTTTGAGCAGGTAGTGAACGGCACCGCCGTGCACCGCCGAGCGGACCTGGGCGATGTCGCGAACGGCGGTGATCATCAGGAAGTCGGGTTGGGGCGTGCCCGGTTCGCCGGCCGATCGCAGGGCGCGCATGACCGAGATCCCCGAGCCGTCGGGCAGGTGCAGGTCCAGCAGGACCAGGTCCGGACGGTGTCCGCGTACCTGGGCCAGGGCCGCGGCGGCGGTGTGAGCCACCCCGACCACGGTGAACTCGGGCACCGACTCCACCAGCTCCTGGTGGTTACGGGCCACCCGCACGTCGTCGTCGACGACCAGGACACGGATCACCCGGCCACCCCCGTCGGCGTGGCGACCGGCAGGCAGGCGGTGAAGACCGCGCCCTCCTCCGCGTCGGGTGCCTCCATCTCGATGCTTCCCCCTCTGCTCTCACAGACCTGCTTGACCAGGGCCAGGCCCAGACCCCTGCTTCCACCGTCCCGGGACGCCTTGGTGGTGAACCCGAATCGGAAGATCTCCTCGGCGACGTCGTCCGCGACCCCGTGCCCGGAGTCGATCACCCGGATCTCCAGTAGGTCGTGCGACAGGTCACTGTCGGCGGATCGGTGCAGTCGCACCAGGACCTCGACCCATCCGCCATGAGCGACCGCGTCCAGGGCATTGTCCACCAGGTTGCCGAGGATGAGCAGCGCGTCGGATCGTAGTTCGCCCTGGAGGCACTCGGGGACACTCGTCATCGGGGACAGGCCGAGGTCGACCCCCATCTCGGAGGCCTGCGCCGACTTGGCCAGGGTGAGGGCGGCGAGCGCCGGGTCGCGCACGTGTTCGGCGACGCCGCTCGTGGTGCGGGTATGGGTGGCGGTGAGGTCGGCCAGGTAGTCGCGGGCCTCCTCGTGGGCGCCCAACTCCAGCATGCCCGCGACGGTGTGCACCCGGTTGGCGAACTCGTGGGTCTGGGCCCGCAACCCTCGGGTGACGGTGCGGGCTCCGTCGAGTTCTCCGGTGAGTCGGTTCACCTCGGTGCGGTCCCGGAGGGTGACCACCGCCCCGGACTCGACGCCGCGAATGCGCACCGGCATGCGGTTGGCGACCAGGACACGGTCACCGGCCAGCAGGATGAGGTCTCCTCCCGGATCGACTCCGGAGACGATGTCGCGGGCCCGTTCGGGCAGGTCGAGTTCGTCCAGGTGCCGGCCTTCGGCGTCCTCGGGCAGGTCGAGCATGGCGCGGGCGGGCGGATTCACCAGGACCACCCGGTCGTTGGTGTCGACGGCGAGGACACCCTCGCGCACGGCGTGCAGGAGCGCCTCTCGGCTTTCGAGCAGCGCGGTGATGTCGGCGGGTTCGAGCCCGTGCGTCTTGGCGCGCAGCCGGCGAGACAGCGCCCAGGAACCGACCACGCCCACGGCGAGGAGGAGCACGGTCGTGGCGAGGATGGCGGGGATGGCGGCGCGTGCGTCCCCGGCCGCGCTGGAGGTGAGGATTCCCAGCGACACGTAGCCGATGACGTCTCCCCGCGCGTCACCGCCGCTGATCGATCCGCCTTCGGAGAAGACGGGAACCTTGGCGCGGACCGTGCGGCCCTGGGTTCCGTCCTGGACCCCGGTCCACTCCACGCCCCGAGCCGCGGGGCCGGGCGGGGTGGAGACCGTCCGACCTATGAGGTCCTTGTTCGGGTGGGTGTGGCGGGTTCCGTCGGGGGTGGCGAGGACCACGAAGTCCGCGCCGGTGGCCGCGGCGACACGGTCGGCGAGGGGGTCCAGTTCGGCGCTGGGGTCGGCCCCCTGCATGCCCTCGACCACCGCGGGCATGACGGCCACGGATCGGGCCACGGAGAGGACGCGTTCGGCGTACTGGCGGTCGGTCGCCCGGTCGGCCTGGAGCATCCAGAGCACTCCGACCCCGGTGAGCGCCACCGCCAACAGGCACACGTAGCCGATGAACAGGGATCCGGTGAGCGTGAGCCGGCTTCGTGCGGGCGGTGAGGTCATGGGTACTCCAGTGGCCGGGGAGCGCGGGTGGTCCGGCCGAAGGCGCAGGTCGTCGAGGGACGTAACGCGCTTCACGAACAATACGACCAATATGACGCCAGTTTTAACAAAACCCTCATCTCTCCGTGCCGCGGGTCACACTGTGTCCTGGATCTCCCCTGCGTCTGCGCACCGGGGGACGTGCACAGACGATCAAGGAAGGAGAGGACCCATGCGCAATAGTGGCGTGGTGCTCCGCCTGGTGGGTGGGCTGTGCGCCCTCCTGCTGGTCGGGACGGCGCTGTACGACGTTCGCCAGAGCGCGGCCTCCGGTGACGGTGCCCAGGAGAAACTCCTGCTCATCGCGCCTGCCGGACCCGGCGGCGGCTGGGACACCTTGGCCCGCGAGATGCAGAACGGGTTGCGCGACGAGGACCTGCGGTTCAACGTCGAGGTCCGCAACGCCGAGGGCGCCGGCGGCACCATCGGTCTGGCCCAGACCGCGAACCGCGAGGGTCAGGACAACGTGTTGACCATGACCGGTCTCGGCATGGTGGGAGCGGTGGAGACCACCGGGTCGCCGTACACGATGGCCGACTCCACCCCCATCGCCCAGCTGGCCTCGGAGTACCTCGCGATCGTCGTCCCGCGGGACTCCCCCTACGAGACCCTCGACGACCTCGCCGAGGACTGGCGCGAGCGCCCGGGCACCCTGCCCGTGGCGGGCGGCTCCATGGGCGGCGTCGATCAGATCTTCGCCGCGCAGGTCGCGCAGTCCCTGGACATCTCCCCGAGCGAGATCAACTACCTGCCCTACTCGGGCGGCGGCGAGACCCTGACCTCCCTGCTCTCCGGCACCTCGGAGATCGGGTTCGGCACCCTGGGCGACTTCAGCGACCAGATCGAGGACGACGGTCCGCTACGCGCGCTGGCGGTCTCCTCACCCGAACGTCTGGACGGGGTGGACATCCCCACCATGACCGAGCTCGGCTATGACCTGGAGATGTCGAACTGGCGCGGGGTCATCGCCCCGCCCGGGTTGACCGAGGAGGAGACCGAAGCGCTGGAGGAGCTGGTGCGGGAGCTGCTGGCGTCGGACTCCTGGGCCGACACCCTCGAACGCAACCGGTGGACCGACACCTACCAGGACCGCGAGGAGTTCGAGGAGTTCCTGGACGAGGAGATCGCCCTGACCCAGGAGACCGTGGAGGAGCTGGGACTGTGAGCGCCAACGGAACAGAAGAGAAGAACACGGCGGGCGACGACCCGGCCGAGACCACCGACGGCACCATGTCCCCTCGAACCACGGACGCCGTCCAGGCCCCGGAGACGGAAACGAACACCGGGAGCGAGGCGGTGGCCTCTGCCCCGGACCCCGAGAACACCGTGTGGAGGGGACCGTCGGCGTGGGTCGTGCCCGCGCTGACCGCGATCCTGGGCCTGGTGGCCGTGTGGGGCGCGGTCACCATCGAGGCCCCGCCCAACGCCACCCGTCCCGGCCCGGGCGCCTTCCCCGGCGCGGTGGGCGGGCTGCTACTGATCGCCGCCGTGTGCATGAGCGTGGTGAACCTGCGCAACCTGGGCAGCGGGAAGGGCGCTTCCCCACTGGCCTGGTTCGAGAGCCGACCGGTTCTGCTGGTCCTCGCCGGCCTGGTGGTGCACACCGCCCTGCTGGAACTCGTGGGCTGGCTGCTCGCCGGCGCCCTGTTGTTCTGGGTCGTCGCCTACGCGTTCGGCGCACGCGCCTATCTGCGTGACGCGATCGTGGCGCTGTCGATGTCGGCCGCCGTGCAGGTCGGTTTCTCGCTCGGGCTCGGGCTCAACCTGCCGGGCGGCTTCCTGGAATTGGTGCTGTGATGGACACTTTGATCAACCTGATGGACGGGTTGGCCGCGGCGCTGACCCCGCAGAACCTCATGTGGGCCTTCCTCGGCGTGCTGTTGGGCACCGCCGTGGGCGTCCTTCCGGGCATGGGCTCGGCGATGGCGGTGGCCCTGCTGCTGCCGGTGACCTTCCGGCTCGACCCGACCAGCGCCTTCATCCTGTTCGCCGGTGTGTACTACGGCGGCATGTTCGGTGGCGCCACCACGTCGATCCTGCTGAACACGCCTGGACAGGCGTCGTCGATCGCCACCACCTACGAGGGCCACAAGATGGCGCTCAACGGCAGGGCTGCGCAGGCACTGGGCACGGCGGTGATCGGTTCGTTCGTGGCGAGTGTCATCGGCACGCTCGTCGTGGCGCTGTTCGCGCCGGTCATGGTGGAGTTCGCGCTCAACTTCGGTCCCGGCGAGTACTTCGCCCTGACCGTGTTCTCGTTCGTGGCGGTGGCCGCGGTGGTGTCGGGTTCGGTGCTGCGCGGTGTGACGTCGCTGCTCATCGGTCTGGCCATCGGCATGGTGGGCATCGACGCCCAGAGCGGCACGGCCAGGTTCGACTTCGGTGCCGCCGGTCTGATGGACGGCATCGACATCGTCATCGTGACCGTGGGTCTGCTGGCCCTGGGCGAGGTGCTGTACATCGCGGCGCGTGGCAAGTCCGCGCCGAACTTCGCGGCGATCCGCACCGGGCGTCCGTGGCTGGGCCGCAAGGACCTGCGCCGCTCCTGGAAGCCGTGGCTGCGCGGCACCGCGCTGGGCAGCGCCTTCGGTCCGATCCCCGGCAGTGGCGCGGAGATCCCCACGTTCCTTTCGCTGGGCCTGGAGCGCAAGCTCGCCGCGCGGCGCGCGCGCCGCAAGGGTGAGGAGGACGAGTTCGGGCAGGGCGCCATCGAAGGTGTGGCCGGCCCGGAGTCGGCCAACAACTCCAGCGCCGCGGGCACCATGGTGCCGCTGCTCGGGTTGGGGCTGCCCACGTCGGCGACGGCCGCGATCATGTTGGCGGCGTTCCAGCAGTACGGGTTGCAGCCAGGGCCGGTGCTCTTCGAGCGCAACGCCGACCTGGTGTGGACGCTGCTGGCGTCGCTGCTCATCGGCAGCGTCCTGCTGCTGGTGATCAACCTGCCGTTCGCTCCGCTGTGGGCCAAGCTGCTGAAGCTGCCCAAGCCGTACCTGTACGCGGGCATCACGCTGTTCTCGGTGCTGGCCGTGTACGCGATCAACACCTCGGTGACGCACCTGGTGATGCTGCTGGCGGTCGCGGTGCTGGGTCTGGTCATGCGGACGTTCGGGGTCCCGGTGGCGCCGGCGCTCATCGGCGTGGTGCTGGGCCCGATCGCGGAGACGGAGTTCCGTCGTGCGTTGGCCGCTTCCTCGGGCGACCCGTCGATCCTGGTGAGCAGTGGCATCTCGATCGGCCTGTACGTGCTGGTACTGGTCGCGGCGGTACTGCCGCTGATCGCGTCCCTGCGTCGACGTCGCGCCGCCGCCCGTGCCGCGGAGGTCGAGGAGCCGGCCGAGCGGGTCTGACCCCTCACACCATCCCCTTCGTGGCCCCCGGTGTCCGTCCGCCGGGGGCCACCGTCGTTCAGACGTCGGATGGAGTTCGCCGCCGGTCATGGGGACGTGGGGTCGGGCCCCGGGGTTTTGTCATTCCCGTGAGGAGTCCCGGGTCAGACGATGGTGCGCACGAGCGGGACGCGTTGGGCGATGGCCACCAGGATCAGGCTGATCACCGCGGTGGCCACGGCGTACCCGGCCGCCGCGAACAGCGCCAGGTAACCCTCGGGCATGCCTCCCAGGTCGCGCAGCGTGTACATCACCATGACGTGTACGAGGTAGACCCCGAAGCTCAGCCCGGAGACCACGCGAACGACGTTCTTGGTGGCCAGGGCCGCCGGGTTCTCCGCCACCGCCAGGCGCTCGCCGGCGGCGCGCAGCGTCAGGTAGGCGCCGATTCCGGCGACGATCATCGGCGGGGACAGGAAGGCGTAGAAGTACTCGCCTCCAGCGCCCCACTCCCCCTCCACCTGGGCCGCGATCCCCGCGCCCAGGGCGGTGCCGGCCACGCCCAGGGTGAGCGCGGCGATCCCGAAGCGGGTGGTGCGAGGGCTGTTCTCGGTGGTCAGCAGCAGCCACCCCACCAGGTAGTAGCCGAGGAACGGCAGGAAGCGGGTGGCGGCGCTCACTCCGCCCGCCCCGTCGATCAGGGACAGCAGCTGGTCGAAGACGCCCACCCCGAACGATGCTCCGGCGAACCACCACAGCGCGGTGCGCGAACTGTGCGCGACCACCGTCCGGAAGAACGGGGTGAACAGGTAGAGGCCGGCGATGACGTACAGGAAGTACAGGTGGATCGAGGGGGCTCCCGACGCGGCCTGTGTCGCGGCGTCGGGTGTGCCCAGGTCGTCACGCCAGTGCTGCCAGACCAGGTAGATGGCGGTCCAGGCCACCAGCGGGATGCCGATCTTGGCCCATCTTTTGCGATAGAAGGTACCCACGCCCTCCTCGCGCGGGCGCAGCAACAGGGCACCGCTGATCATCACGAACACCGCGACGCACCAGCGTGTGCCCGCGTCCAGGAGGTTGGCGGACCACCATGTGTAGCCGCCGAGTTCGGCGTAGACCGTACTCACCAGTGGTGAGTAGGCGTGCACGCCGATGACCGCCGCCATCGCGGCCACACGGGCGAACCCCATCCACGAAGTGGACGAGGAGGACTGTGAGGGCGCCTGTCTACCGGCGGGGGCTGTCTCTACTCGCACACACTACCGATACCATTTCGTTATACGTGGAATCAACCCGAATAGGTTCGAGATACGTCACCCGCAGGCCAAGGTACACCGCCTGACCTGGTCGTCGACACCCTCTGTGAATTCTTCGATCACCGCCCCGACACGCCGCCGAATCGGGGCGCCGGCGTGCCGCCTCAGTACTCGGAAAGCAGGTGGGTTCCGTCATTGGCCCGGAGGAAGGGACCTCCGTCGGTCAGGGCGTCGGTGATGCGGGAGTCAGTCCGGCACCGGAAAGCGATAGTCGAAAACGGCCATATCAGCACGGATCAGAAATCGCGCTGCCGCATCGGTTCCGCCCGCGCGGCCTCACATCCGGGCCCTGAGCACGTCCACCTCACAGCCCGGTTCGAAGGGGTCGAAGCCGTGCTCGCTCAGCCAGCGAACTATCAGCAGGCTTCGCAACGACCACCACGCGTGGATCACGTCGAGGTCGATGTCGGCGCCATAGCCGGCGATGACGTCGTCGAGGTGCTCCTCTTGTCCGAGCGTGAAGGTCGCGAGGTCGTACAGGGCGTCACCCCGGCCCGCCTCGGACCAGTCGATGATGCCCGTGACCTCGTCGCCGTCGACGAAGACGTGTGCGATCTGTAGGTCGCCGTGCGTGAACGCCGGGGTCCACGGCCGGAGCGCGGCATCGGCGACCTGGCGATTGCGGGTGACCAGGTCGGCGGGCAGGACACCGTTCGTCACGAGCAGCTCGCACTCCTTGTCGAGTTCCGCCGCCAGCGCGACGATGCTCCGACCGGCCCGTCCCAGCCGGGAGGGCGGCGGCGCGTCGTGCAGCTTCCGGATGGCGGCGCCCGCCGCCGCCCACGCCGCCGGCGACCCGGTCGACGGCCCACCAAGGCGCCCGAGCGTCGTCCCCGCGAGTGCGGCGGTCGCGAGCACGTGCGGCTTGCGCCACAGGACCTCGGGGGTAGGAACCGGCGCCAGGGACATCACCTCGAACTCGGCGTCGACGCGCGCCTGATCGGAGTCGACCTTCAGGAACACGTCGCCGACGCGCAGAGTCGCACGTTCGGAATGGGCGACGACGACTTCGACCTCATCCATGGGAGACCAGTATCCCCGGGACGATCGCCGACGTCGCCGGGTTTTTCGCCTGGGATCACGCGGTTGACCGCGTCCCACCGGCGGCCTCGTGCACGCCGACCATCATTCGAACCCGTGGAGGGGAGCGCCAGAACGCGAAAAGGCCGGAGTGGGTGTTCCACTCCGGCCTTCGTCGCTCGGGCTCTGGATCAGTCGTCCGCGGTGGCCACACCGATGGGGCAGCTGGCGCCGGTTCCGCCGATGCCGCAGTAACCGTTGGGGTTCTTGGCGTCGGACAGATACTGCTGGTGGTAGTCCTCGGCGAAGTAGAACGTCTTCAGCGGGGCGATCTCGGTGGTGATCGCACCGTAGCCGGACCGGGACAGGGCGGGCTGGAAGGCGTCGCGGGTGGCCTCGGCGGCCTTCTGCTGGGCCTCGGAGTGGAAGTAGATCGCCGACCGGTACTGGCTGCCGACGTCGTTGCCCTGGCGCAGACCCTGTGTCGGGTCGTGGCCCTCCCAGAAGATCTTGAGGATCTCCTCGTAGGAGATCAGCTTCGGGTCGAAGACCACGCGCACGGCCTCGGTGTGACCGGTCAGCCCAGAGCACACCTCTTCGTAGGTGGGGTTGGGCGTGTACCCGCCGGCGTAGCCCACGGCGGTGGTGATGACGCCGCGTTCGGCACCCAATCGCCAGAACACGCGCTCGGCGCCCCAGAAACAGCCCATGCCCAGATCGGCGACCTCACTGCCCTGCGGGTAGGGCGGGGTCAGCGAGGTGCCCAGGACCGTGTGACCGAAGGGCGGCTCGATCGGTGTGTCCCGGCCCGGAAGGGCGCGGGCGGGTTCGACCATGGTGGCGTTTCTACCGAACATGTCCCCAGCCTATCCACGGGCACAAGAAAGGGGACGACAGGAGGCACGATTCGTCCTACGATTGCCGTTGTGCCGGAATCCAACCGTGGTGTCGCCCTCGGAGCGAGCGCCTTCATCCTGTGGGGCTTCGCGGCCATGTACTGGCCGTTCCTCTCCGCCGCAGAACCCGCCGAGATCCTCGCCCACCGCATGGTGTGGGCCTTGGGCGCGATGTGCGTCTTCCTGCTGCTGGCGCGGCGGGGCTGGGCGTGGCTGCTCCCCATCCTGCGCAGTCCCAGGCGCCTGTTGCCGGTGGCCGCCGCGGCCGTGCTCATCTCGCTCAACTGGTGGGGGTTCATCTACTCGGTCTCCATCACCCAGACCCTGCAGGCCTCTTTGGCCTACTTCATCAACCCGCTGATGACCGTCTGCCTGGGTGTGGTGTTCTTCTCCGAGCGTCTGCGCGCCGCACAGTGGGTCGCCGTGGGGTTGGGCGCGACGGCGGTGGTCGTGATGACCGTCGCCTATGGTTCCACCCCGTGGCTCTCCCTGCTCATGGCCTCCTCCTTCGCCGCGTACGGCGCGGTGAAGAAGTACGTGAGCCTGGACGGGTTGCAGAGTCTGACCATCGAGACCCTGGTGATGTTCCTGCCCGCGTTGGGCTACGTGATCCACCTGGAGGTCACCGGGGCCGGTACGACGTTCTCGGTCTCGCCCGGGCACACCGCCCTGTTGATCGGGGGCGGCCTGGTGACCGCGCTGCCGCTGCTGCTGTTCGGGATGGCCGCGCGCCGGGTGCCGTTGAGCGTGATCGGGATGCTCCAGTTCATCACGCCGACCATGATGTTCCTCATCGGCTGGCTGCTCCAGGGCGAGGAGATGCCCCCGAGCCGCTGGGCGGGCTTCGGTTTCGTGTGGCTGGCCGTGTGCGTGTTCGCCTACGACCAGGTGCGTTCGTCCCGTCGCCGTTCCGCCGAGCGCACCGCGGCGGGCGATCTCCCCGACGCGCCCACGACTCCCCCGGCCCCCGCGCCAAGAGAATGAGTTCCCCGGTTCCGGCGAACCGAAACTACACTGTGTGACCCTGTGCTAACGTCTGGTCGTGGGTGTCGGGCTCTGCCCCCACCCCGAACCGGCCGCCTGCCCTGGAGGGTCCTCGTGAAGCCTCGCCTCAGCTCGATCGGCACGCTCCGTGCCGCCTCGGGCCTGCGCGCGGCGGCACTCGCCCTCCTGTTCCTGCTCGGTGTGCTGTTCGCGGCCCTGTGGTTGCTCTCCGCTCCCGCTCAGGCCGAGACCCGTTCGGAGCCGTTGGGGGGCCTGGGGCTGGAGCGGGTCGACGAGGTCACCGGCCCGGTGACCGCTCCGGTGACCGACACCCTCGGCACCGTCCACCAGCGGGTGGAGCGGGGAACCGGCGAGGCCGCGGCGTCCGCCGTGGCCCTGCCCGAACCCGCCGTCGCCGAAGTACGCGGGGAGGTGCGCGGGGTCGTCACCGGGATCGATCGGACCCGTGAAGAGGCCGCCGACCAGGGCCTCGTTCCGGCCCTCGTCGAACCGGTCGTGTCCTCGTATCCCGACGACGAATCGGCCACCGACGACTCGATCACCGCGCCGGAAACGGACTCCTCGGACCAGGCGAAGCCGTCCGCCGAGGAGACCACCGAGGCCGGCGAGGACCGAGCCATCCCGGCACCGTTCCGACCCACGGTCGAGGAGCACCGGGCCGCCGACCCCGAACACGATCCCGAGTCCGCCGGGGCGCTCACCGGCGATCCCGTCGACCCACCCGAGGTTCAGACTTCCGCCGGTTCCGTGGTTTCCGCGGTCTCCTCCGCCAACGCCCCCACCTCGGCGCCCGCCGCCGTCGCCGGCTACCTCGCCACCGCCGCGCTGCCCGGCCCCGACGCCGCCATCGCGCTCGTGCACGCCCGGTCCCCGCACGCCACACCCGCGGACCCGGCGGACGACCCCACGGTCTCCCCCGACTAGCGAACGGCCCGACCGCACGTTCGGCGCGTGTTCCCACGCCTGCCCGCGTGCCCCCGTGCGCCTTCCGTGCGCCCCTCGGACCCGTTCCCAGCCCGCCCCCACCTTCTTCGTCTGGGAGCTGACCTGAGTCCCGTGCTCCGCACACGTGATTCACGTCAGCCGGTGGTCCACCCCGGCTCGATCAGGCCGCCTCCCGCGGCCGCCCCAGCAGCAGCTTCAGGAAGGAAACCCATGACCCAGCCCAAGCGCCTGACCGCCCGAACCGTGATCCTCGCCGCCGGCGCAGCCGGATTCGTGGCCCTCGGCGCCGGTATCGCCGGGGCCGAGGACCTGCAGACCCCCATGCACGACATCGCCCCCACCGTCGAGCGGGCCCTCGTCGAAGGCGTGGCGCCCACCATGAACAAGATCGCTCCCGAGGGCGTGGGCCCGATCGCCGGAACCGCTCTGGAGGAGTTGCAGGCCAGTGCCAACGACCCCGAGCACGGCGCCCCCGACCTGGGTGCCGCCCTCCCTGACTCCCCGCTCGCCGACGCCGTCACCGAGACCCAGGACGCCACCGGTCTGGACGGGGACCCGCACGACACGATCGGTCACACCGCAGGCGAGTCGCTGGAGGCCGGCGCCCAAGACGCCGGGGTCGTGGTGGAGGACACCGCTCGCGGGGCCGGTGGCATCGTGGAGGACAAGGCCCGGGAAGTGGTGCCGCACACCGTGGTGGCCGTCACCGACCTGCGCGACGAGACGCTCACGCTGCCGGAGCTGGAGGGCCCCACCCTGCCCATGAGCCACTCCGAGTCCGCGCTGCCCACGGCGCCCAACGTGTGGGACCTGGCCGCCGGCTTCGGTGTGCGGACCCCCGACCGGCTCCAGGACGTCGTCGAGTCCAACCCGGTCACCGCGGACAACTACGTGGACCTGGGCGAGCAGGAGGTCTTGGGCATGGTGGGCAACCGGGCCTGGGAAGAGGAGGTCACCACCGTCCCGCAGAGCTCGCCCCAGGTCCCGGGTCTGACCGACCTCACCGACGGCCTGGCCGAGGGCATGTCCTCCGGTGAGGCCAAGCCCATCGACGTGAACGGCCCCCTGGCGGACGCGCAGCTCCCCCAGGTCGCCGACGGTCTGGACACCACCGCCGCCGAGGACCTGGTGGCCGGCCTGAGCCGGGGCACGGACCTGGTCCACGACCTGGACACCAGCGACCTGGTCGCCATCGAGGGCGGCACCGCCGAGCAGGAGACCCCCGAGGGCATGGTCGAGCACCCCACCTTCATGGACCTGCCCGGCTCCGAGGCGCTCCCCGTGATCTCCTAAAGCCATCTGACGGCACTCCCCGTGTCGACGGCGCCGCCCCGGTGTATGAGGGGCGGCGCCGTCCCTTGTTCGCGGGGACGATTCCACGTCCGGTGGCCAGGGCCGGCGCAGGGGCGGTGGCAACAGACGAAACCGTTGCCGTTTTGGTCCTCTAAATCTCATTCGGGAGCATGATTCGTCGGCAGAATCAAAGAATGGTTCTCAGCAAACTGTTCGCTCACGCAGATGATCGCCTTGCCCGGAAGTACGGCGTCGTCTGGGGCGACCCCTGGCACGACCCTGACCTCGCCGCTGTCCTTCCCTCCATCAAGGCGGGCGACCTCACCGCCGGTCTGGCTCTCCTCGACACCCCGGACCCCCAGCTCCGTTCCCTTCGCCTGCACATCCTCTCCAACGAGACCATCTCCCTGTTGGAGAAGCTGGAGTCGGGGATGGACCTTCCAGACCCCGAGCCGGACCTGTTGATGTGGGCGGGTGCTGCCCGCACCAAGGCCGCCTGGGCCATCCGCACCGGGGCCTGGGCCAAAGACGTCGACGCGGAACGGTTCCATCGCTTCCATGAGATGTTGGCACCCGCGGCCGACCCGCTCATGTACGCGGCCCGGATCAGCCTCTCCCCCACTGCCCTGGACCAGCTCCAGTGGTACTGCCTGGGAATGGATCTTCCCCGCGAGGAACTGGACGCGGTCTGGGAACGGATCATGGAGCTGGATCCCGACCACCACGCCTCGAAGGAGAGCAGACTCCAGGTCCTGTGCCCGAAGTGGCGGGGCTCTCACGACGAAATGTTCTCCTTCGCCCGTGAGGCGGTGGCCCGGGCTCCCCTGGGTGATCGTTCCCTCGTACTGATCGCGCAGGCGCACTACGAGAACCTCAGCGTCATGATCGGAAAGGAGGGCCTGGAGACCTATGGTGCCGTCAGTGGAGTCTTGGAGGGCTACTACCGAGACCCCTCGGTGAGGGCCGAGATCATCGACGCCGCCGACCGTTGGGTAGCGGGTCCGATCACCTACCCCCTGGCCGCACGAGACGCGCATACGTTCGGTTCGGCGCTGCACGTCGCCGGTGATCACCAGCGTGCCGCCGCGGTCCTCTCCCTGGCCGGCCCCCTGGTCCCGGAGTCGGGCTCCCACCTCTGGCGCTTCCTGGACTCCCACTCTCCGGCCTACTACGCCCGAACTCGGGCCAGGCTGCTCGTCCCCCTCCCCAGGGTCTGAACCCACCCGGACACGACGCGGGCCCTCCCTCGATCCGAGGAAGGGCCCGCGTGAAGTCGTCGTGCGGTGGGTCAGCCGGAGCGCTCCACCACGTAGTCGCACAGCGAGAGGAAGGCGTCCCGCGCCGGGATGTCCGGGAGTGTGCTCAGCTCTCCCCGGGCCTTGTCGGCCCAGTTGCGCAGGGTCGCGTCGGCCTCGGCCATGGCCGGGTGGGGACGCAGCAGTGCCAGCGCCTCCTCGGCCTCCGTGTCGTCGAGCGGCCGGCCCAGCAGGGACTTCAGGCGCTCGTCGGCCGGGTCCTCGGAGCGCATCGCGTAGAACATGGGCAGGGTGAGCACGCCCTCGCGCAGGTCCGTACCGGGGACCTTGCCCGAGTCGGCGCTCTCGCTCGCCACGTCCAGGATGTCGTCGGCGAGCTGGAACGCCATGCCCAGCGCGTCGCAGGCACGGGTCAGGGTGCCGACCGTCTCCGGGTCGACCTTGCCGAACATGCCGCCGAACTCCGCCGACGAGGCGATCAGCGACGCCGTCTTGTCGTCGATGACGTTGAGGTAGTGGTCCAACGGGTCGACGCCGTCACGAGGACCGGAGGTCTCCAGGATCTGCCCCTGCACCAGGCGCGCGAAGGTCTCCGCCTGCAGCCGGACCGCTTCGGTGCCCAGGTCGGCCAGCATCGTGGAGGCCTTGGCGAACACGTAGTCGCCGGTGAGGATGGCGACGGTGTTGCCCCAGCGCTGGTTGGCGCTGGACCTGCCGCGACGCAGTTCCGCCTCGTCCATGACGTCGTCGTGGTAGAGCGTCGCCACGTGGGTCAGTTCCACCACTGCCGCCGCGGGGATGAGGTCGGGGACCTTCGGGTCGCCGAAGTGGGCGGCGAGCAGCACCAGCATGGCGCGGAAGCGCTTGCCACCGGCCTCCAGCAGGTGGGACGCCGCCTCGGTCAGCAACGGGTCACTGGACCGCACCGACTCCCGCAGCAGCTCCTCCACCTTCTCAAGGTCGTCCTGCACCCCACGAGCGAGGGCCGCATCGACTCTCGGCAGAGCGAGAAACCCGCTCGGGACAGCACCGCTCACCGTAAAGCTCCACCTGTTGAACGGGCGTGTCGGCGACCCCCTGAGAGGGGGCCGCCGCACGCTCAGCACATGAACATGATCCGACTTGCCACGGTATCCGACCCGGAATGATCGTCCAAAGCCACACCCGGGTCGGTGATCACTCCTCGGTGACCTGGTGGACCATCACCGCCGCCGGTTCCTGACCGGCCTCGGCGTCCGGAAGCAGACCGTCCAGGACCGGCCCCGGGAAGATTCCGAGGGCCAGCGTAGCCGCCACACCCACGGTGATCACGCCGCCGGTGAGTGCGCCCGCGCGGGCCACCGTGGGTCCTTCGCCCTCCGATTCCCGGAAGAACATCACAACGATGATCCGGATGTAGAAGAAGGCGGTCACCGCGCTGCTGAGGACACCGACCACCACGAGCGGGGTGGCGCCCGCGGCGACGGCGGCCTCGAACACCGCGAACTTGCCGATGAACCCGCTGGTGAGCGGGATACCGGCGAAGGCCAGGAGGAACAGCGACAACGCGAGCGCGAGCCCGGGGGCACGACGCCCCAGACCGGCCCAGCCCTCCAGGTCGCCGAGCTCCTGACCGCCGTCCCTGGTGCGCACCAGGGTGACGATCGCGAACGCACCCAGGGTGGTGAACCCGTAGGCGGCGAGGTAGAACATGGCGCCCACGAGGCCCTCGGTGCTGGAGGCGATCACGGCGGTGAGGATGAAGCCGGCGTGCACGACCGAGGAGTAGGCCAACAGTCGCTTGATGTCGCGCTGGGTGACCGCGATGACCGCCGCCGCCACCATGGTGAGGATGGCGACCGTCCACAGCATCGGCTCCCAGATCTCCAGGGATCCGCCGAAGGGCACGAAGAACACCCGCAACAGCGCGCCGAACGCGGCCACCAGGGTGCAGGAGGCCATGAGCGCGGTGATGGGGGTGGGGGCGCCCTGGTAGACGTCCGGCTTCCAGTTGTGGAAGGGCACGGCGCCGACCTTGAACAGCAGACCGATCGCGACCAGGCCGATGCCCATGATGAGCAGCGGTTCGCCGTTGCCGTCGGCGAAGATCGCCGCGCCACCCGAGTCCACGGCCTGACGGATCGCGGTGAAGTTCACCGAACCCGCGTAGCCGTACACCAGGGCGATGCCGAAGAGGAAGAACGCCGAGGAGAACGCGCCGAGCAGGAAGTACTTGACCGCGGCCTCCTGGGAGAACAGGCGACGGCGGCGGGCCAGCCCGCACAGCAGGTACAGCGGCAGGCTCATCACCTCAAGGGCGATGAACATGGTGAGGAAGTCGTTGGCCGCGGGGAAGAGCAACATGCCCAGCACCGCGAACAGCACCAACGGGTAGACCTCGGTGTGCTGGGACCCGGCGAGGATGTGCCTGCGTTCCTCCTCGCTGCCCGGGACCGTGGCGGCCTGCGCGGAGAACGCGTCGCGGCCGTCACGCCGTTCGGCGATGAGCATGAGGCTGATCAGGGCCAGCACGGTGATGGTGCCCTGGAGGAAGAGCACCACGCGGTCCATCGCGAGGACTCCGCCCGCCACGATCACGCCGTCGCCGACCGCCTCCACCTGGAGGACGATCATGACGAACGTGACGAGCAGTGCCACGGCGGCGACGGTGATCTGCACCGGCCGCAGGACCTTCTTGGGCACGAAGGCCTCGAACAGCACCGCCAGCACACCGGCGCCGAAGACCACCAGGATCGGGGCGAGGAGCCACCAGTCCAGGGTCGGTGCCGCCTCGGTGATGCCGGGGAGCGACGGGGGCGCCCCGTCGGCGACGTAGAGCGCGTTCACTCCTCGTCTCCTTCCTCGGTGTCGCCCTCGGCGTTCGTGGTGGCCGAGGCGGTGTCCGCCCCGATCTCCACGGTCCGTTCGACGGCGGGGTTGATCACGTTGAGCAGGGGCTGCGGGTAGACACCGAGCGCGAGGATGAGGGCGAGCAGCGGAGCCACCACCCAGGTCTCACGCGCGGACAGGTCGGGCAGCTTCGACAGCTTCTGCGGGGTCGGTCCGGTCATGGTGCGCTGGTACATCCACAGGATGTAGAGAGCGGCCAGGACCACGCCCACCACGGAGATGATCGCGGGCACCGGGTTGAAGGCGTAGGCGCCGACGAACACCAGGAACTCACTGACGAACGGGGCCAGTCCGGGCAGGCCCAGACCGGCGAGGCCGGTCACCAGGAACACCCCGGCGAGCTTGGGCGCGACCTTCTGGACGCCCCCGAAGTCCTCGATGCGGGAGCTGCCCCGACGGGCGATGAGGAAGCCCACGATGAGGAACAGCGCGCCGGTGGCGAAGCCGTGGTTGACCATGTACAGGGCCGCGCCCGCCTGCGCCTGCGGGGTCAGGACGAAGATCCCCATGGTGATGAACCCGAAGTGGGAGATCGAGGTGTAGGCCACCAGGCGCATCATGTCGCTCTGTCCGATGGCGAGGATCGCGCCGTAGATGATGCTCACGACGCTGAGCCCCACCACCGGCCACACGAACCAGGACACCGCGGACGGGAACAGCTCCAGGCAGAACCGGAGCATCCCGTAGGTGCCGACCTTGTCCAGGACACCGACCAGCAGCACCGCGGTGCCGGGGCTGGAGGAGCCCGCGGCGGTGGGCAACCAGGTGTGCACCGGCCACATCGGAGCCTTGATCGCGAAGGCGATGAAGAATCCGAGGAAGAGCCAGCGCGCGGTGGCCGGGTCGACGGTGGCGAGCGGACTGCCCGGCGCGGTCAGTTCGGTCCACAGGAAGGTGCCGCCGATGACGTACACGCCGATCACCGCGACCAGCATGATGAGGCCGCCGGCGAAGCTGTACAGCAGGAACTTCAACGCGGCCTTGGTGCGCTCGGCGCCCCGGCCGTACCGCCCGATCATGAAGTAGACCGGGATCAGCATGACCTCGAAGAACACGTAGAACAGGAAGACGTCGGTGGCGGCGAAGACACCGATCATCATCGCTTCGAGGGCGAGGATGAGGGCGAAGTAGCCGCGGCCGCCGTCCGGGTGGTCGGAGTGTTCGTTCCAGGCCGCCAGGATGACCAGCGGGACCAGGATCGCCGACATCAGGACCATCGTCAGGGCGATGCCGTCCACACCGACGGCGAAGTGGACCCCGAAGTAGGGGATCCACGGGTAGACCTCCTCGAACTGGAGGTCACCCGCCGTGGCGGTGTCGAAGTTCAGCGCCATGGCCACGACCAGGGCCAGGGTGACCAGGGAGACGATCAGCGCGACGCGCTTGGCGTTCTCCGCGGAGGCGGTTCCCGCCCCGGTCCCGGTGGCGGGCCGGGTCTTGACCGCGGTACCGCCACCGCCCGCCTCGGCGGAGGCGGTGGCCCGGGCCGAGCCGGACGCCGCCTCGGCCTTCGTCCCGACCCGGGGCAGTGCCCAGATGAGGATCGCGCCGACCGCCGGAAGGGCGATGGCGAGTGTGAGCCAGGGGATCATGTCAGAACCTCACAGCCAGCGTCGCGGCGACGATCACGGCGCCGATGAGCATGGTGAGCGCGTAGGTGCGGGCGAACCCGGTCTGTGCCTTGCCGAGCCCGGTGGAGGAGTCTCGGACCCCGGCACCGATCCCGTTGACCGCGCCGTCGATGACCTTGTCCTCGATGACGACCAGCGCCTTGGTGAGCACCTGGCCGGGTCGCATGAACAGGTCTTCGTTGATCTCGTTGCCGTACAGCTCGTTGCGGGCCGTGTTGGTGACGAGGTTGCCCTTGGGGGCGGTGCGTTCCACCGGCTTGCGCAGGTAGATCGCCCAGGCCGCGACCACGCCCAGGACCAGCACGGCCAGCGCCGCGATGCCGTAGGGCGAGGTGAAGGCGTGGCCCACCGTGAAGTGGGGAAGTTCCGCTCCGGTGACGGGCTGGAGGAACGCGGCGAAGCGGTCGCCGGCCACCAGGAATCCGCCCAGGGCGATCGAGCCGAGCGACAGCACCACCATGGGGGCGGTCATGCTCACGGGCGACTCGTGCGGGTGCACGCCCTCGTCCCAACGCTTCTTACCGAGGAAGGTCATGAAGACCATCCGGGACATGTAGAAGGCGGTGAGCGCGGCGCCCAGGATGACCAGGGAGCCGAACACCAGGCCGACGTTGCCGCCGAGACCGAAGGTGGCGGAGATGATGCTCTCCTTGGTCCACCAACCCGACAGCAGCGGGACGCCGATGATCGCGAGGTAGCCCAGGCCGAAGGTGGCGAAGGTGATCGGCATCTTCGACGCCAGACCGCCGTACTTGCGCATGTTCACGTCGTCGTTCATGGCGTGCATGACCGAACCGGCGCCCAGGAACAGCCCGGCCTTGAAGAAGCCGTGCGTGACCAGGTGGGCGATGGCCGCCGCGTAACCGATCGGGCCCAGGCCCGCGGCCAGCACCATCATGCCGATCTGGCTCATCGTGGATCCGGCCAGGGACTTCTTGATGTCGTCCTTGGCGGAGGCGATGATCCCGCCGGCCAGCATGGTGGCGGCGCCGACGACCATGACGGTCATCTGCGCCGTCGGGGAGGCCTCGAAGATCGGACCGGCGCGCACGATGAGGTACACACCGGCGGTGACCATGGTGGCCGCGTGGATGAGCGCCGACACCGGGGTCGGGCCCTCCATGGCGTCCAGCAACCACGCCTGCAACGGCAGCTGCGCGGACTTACCGCAGGCGCCCAGCAGGAGCAGCAGACCGATGGCGAGCAGGACACCGTCGTGTGCGCCCGGTACGGCGGCGAAGACGTCGCTGAAGCCCACCGCGCCGAACGCGGTGAACATGATCATGATCGCCACGAGCAGGCCCATGTCGCCGACCCGGTTGATCAGGAACGCCTTCTTGGCCGCGGTGGCGGCGGTGGGCTTGTCCTGCCAGAACCCGATGAGCAGGTAGGACGCCAGGCCCACACCCTCCCAGCCGAGGAACAGCAGGACGAAGTTGTCCGCCAGCACCAGAACCAGCATGGCGGCGACGAACAGGTTGAGGTAGGCGAAGAACCTGCGCTTGCCCGGGTCCTCGGCCATGTAGCCGAGGGAGTAGACGTGGATCAGCGAACCCACGAACGTGATGAGCAGGACGAAGGTGATGGAGAGCGGGTCGACCAGCAGGTTGATCCGCGCGGAGAAGTCGCCGGCCGCGAACCACTCGTAGACGGGAACGGAGACGCTGCGCGCGTCGGCGCCTCGTCCGAGTAGGTCGAACAGGGCCAGGACGGCCCAGACGAAGGAGACCACCGGTAGGACGGTGGCCAGCAGGGGCCCCCAGGCGTTGGTGCGTCGCCCGCCCAGCAACAGGATCGCCGCGCCCACCAACGGCAGGGCGATCAGCAGCCAGGCGTTCGACAGCACCGCGCTGTCGGCCGCGGTCGCCGCGGGTTCGGCGGCGAGGTACGCGTGATGTCGTGTCACAGCCACGTCGCCTTCTAGTGCTTGAGCAGGTTGGCGTCATCGAGCGACGCGGACCTGCGGGTTCGGAAGATCTGCATGATGATCGCGAGGCCCACGACCACCTCGGCGGCGGCGACGACCATCACGAAGAACGCGATGACCTGCCCCTCGATGTCCCCGTGCATCCGAGCGAACGCGACGAACGCCAGGTTGCAGGCGTTGAGCATGAGCTCCACGCACATGAAGACGATGATCGCGTTGCGTCGGACGAGGACGCCGACCGCGCCGATGGTGAACAGAAGCGCCGCGAGGACGATGTAGTTCATCGGGTCCACGTGGACTCGACCTCCTGCCCGTTGCCGTTGGTGCCGTTGTCGACCGCCGGGTCGGAGCCGTCCTCACCGTCGCCGGTGGGTCGGGCCCCCTTCCCGGCGGTGGGTTCGTCGTCCTCGGGTCGGATCGCGTCGGACCCCCCGCCCTGGAGCGGAGTCGCCCGGATGTCCATGGGCACGCCCTTCTGGTACTGGGGGTCGCGCGCGGTGAGGACGGGGTTGAGGGACAGCTGGGAGACCGTGCCGTCCGGCAGCAGCGCGGGCATGTCGATCGCGTTGTGCCTGGCGTAGGTGCCCGGCCCGGGCAGCGGGGTGGGGTGGTCGCCGCGGATGCGGTCCTCGGACATCTCCCGCTGGGTGCGGCGCTTGCCGATCCGAGCGGTGTGCGCGAGCACCATGGCGCCCAGCACCGCGGTGATGAGCAGCGCGGCCGTGGCCTCGAACGCGACCAGGTAGCGCATGATCAGCTCGCCGGCCAGCCACGGGATGGTTCCTCCGACCGGGGCCGCGGCGGCGATCCCGGCCGGGTCGCCCACCGTGATGCGGGTGATCCCGGTGGCGAGGGCGCCGATGAAGCAGATCGCGACGATCGCCGTCAACAGCCGCTGTCCGCGCAGGGTCTCCACCACGGAGTCGGAGGAGCTGACGCCGACGAGCATCAGTACGAACAGGAACAGCATGAGGACGGCGCCGGTGTAGACGACGATCTGGACGACCATCAGGAACGGCGCCTCGTTGATGCCGTAGAAGATCGCCAGGCCGACCATCGTCAACGCCATCGACAGGGCCGAGTGGACGGCCTTGCGGGAGAAGACCACGCCCAGGGCACCGAGCACCACGATGGTGCCCAGTACCCAGAACAGGGCGGTCTCCCCCGACCCGATCGGCGCTCCCGCCGCGGAGTGCAGGACGTGCGGAGTCGTGTCGAGCGGGGTCACGGGGTGGCCTCCGCGTTCTCCGGCCGGTCCTGCGTGCCGTGCTGACCGCGCCCGGTGGCGTAGTAGTCCTGCTCGTCGTCGCCGAGCCGCATCGGGTGCGGGGGCTGCTCCATCTCCTCGGTGAGGGGCGCCAGGAGCTGCTCCTTGGTCCAGATGAGGCTCTGCCGGCTGTCGTCGGCGAGCTCGTACTCGTTGGTCATGGTGAGCGCCCGGGTCGGGCAGGCCTCGACGCACAGACCGCAGAGGATGCAGCGCAGGTAGTTGATCTGGTAGACGCGACCGTAGCGTTCGCCGGGCGAGTACCGGTCGTCGTCGGTGTTGTCACCGGCCTCCACGTAGATGGCGTCGGCCGGGCAGGCCCAGGCGCACAGTTCGCACCCGATGCACTTCTCCAGGCCGTCGGCCCACCGGTTCAGCTGGTGCCGTCCGTGGAAGCGCGGCGCCGTGGGGCGCTTGACCTCCGGGTACTCGACGGTGGGCACCTTCTTGAACATCGTGTGGAAGGTGACACCGAAACCCTTGACGGGGTTGAGCCACTCAAGCACCGGTAACCTCCCCCTTCTTCTGATTGCGTTCGACGGTGCCGGCCGAGGCCGTCCGAGACGGCTCGGCGAGCACGCGGCTGCCGTAGTGGGCGGCGGTGCTCGGGGGCACCGGGAACCCGCCGAAGGAGGGTTCCTTGTGGGCTCGGCGCGCGTTCTCGGCACGCACCTTGGCCTCCTCGGCGCGCTCGCGGCGCACGAAGCGCACCCAAGCGGCGAAGGCGGCGATGGTGGCCACGGTGAAGGCCGCGACGACCGCCCCGATGATGACCGGGGAGGCGCCGTCCAGGATGAGCATGCGCACGACGGCCACACCGGTGATCCACACGAGCTGGATCGGGATGAGGACCTTCCAGCCGAGCTTCATCAGCTGGTCGTAGCGCACACGCGGGAGGCTGCCCCGGGCCCAGATGAACAGGAACATCACGGCGACGAACTTGAGCAGCCACCACAGGAGCGGCAGCCAGCCCTCGTTGGCGCCGGGGATGATCGCGGTGACGCCGGGCGGCGCGTACCAGCCGCCGAGGAAGAGCGTCACGGACACCGCGGCGACGGTGCACATGTTCACGTACTCCGCGAGGAAGAACATCGTGAACTTCATGGACCCGTACTCGGTCATGAAGCCACCGACGATCTCGCCCTCACCCTCGGCCAGGTCGAACGGGAGCCGGTTGGTCTCGCCGATCATCGTGACGATGTAGATGAGGAAGGAGGGCAGGAGCAGCACCGCGAACCACAGGTTCTCCTGGGCCGCGACGATGCCGGAGGTGGTGAGGGTGCCCGCCATGATGAAGACCGCCACGAAGGACAGGCCCATGGCGACCTCGTAGCTGATCACCTGCGCGGAGGCGCGCAGACCACCGAGCAGGGCGTACGGGGATTGGGAGGCCCAGCCGCCCAGGACGATCCCGTACACGCCCAGCGCGGCGGTGGCCAGCACCAGCAGCGCGGCGATGGGCAGGTCGGTGAGCTGTAGCGGGGTCATGACCCCGAACATGTTCACCTCGGGACCCATCGGGATGACCGAGAAGGCGAGGAACGCCGGAATGGCGGCGATCATCGGCGCGGCGATGTAGACGAACCGGTCCACACCGCGCGGGATCACGTCCTCCTTGAGGGAGAGCTTGATCCCGTCGAACAGGGACTGCAGGAGGCCGAAGGGGCCCATCCGGTTGGGTCCGTGTCGCTGCTGCATGCGGCCCATGACCTTACGGTCGGCCATGATCATCATCAGCACGCAGACCATCAGGAACACGAAGATGCCCAGCGCCTTGATGGTGGTGATCCACCACGGGTCGTTCCCGAAGGCGCTCAGGGTGCTCTCCGCGGCCAGGTCGGCCACGCGCGGATCGAGAGCGGCGGGGGTCACTGTTGCCTCCCGTTGGTGGTGGGCGAGGCCAGTTCGACCGTCTGCCCGGCGGTGGCGCCCAGGTCACGACGGATGTCGCAGCCGTGCGCGTTGGCCGGGAGCCAGACGACCCGGTCGGCGATGTCGGTGACGACCGCGGGCACGGTCACCGTCCCCAGGGGGCCGGTGACGCGCAGCGAGCCGCCGTCGGAGACGCCGACCTCCTCCGCCGTGGTCTTGGACAGGTAGGCACGGGCCTTGCGGGCGGTCCCGGCCAGGTAGGGCTCGCCGTCCTCCATGCGGCCGGTGCCGAGCAACTGCTTCCAGGTGGACAGCAGCGCGCGGCCGGGGCCGGGTTCGGGTGTGGCCACCGGACGCGCGGAGGGGCCGACGGGGCGGTTCCCCGCCCACGGGCCCAACTCCAACAGTTCCCGGTGGGCGCCCGTGGCGTCGGGCAGACCCAGGTGCACGTCCATCTCGTCCGCGATGGCGGACAGGACCCGCAGGTCGGAGAGGGCTCCGGGCACCTTGAGCGCCTCACCGAAGGGTCGGTGACGGCCCTCCCAGTTGACGAAGGTGCCGGACTTCTCGGCGACGGCGGCCACCGGGAACACCACGTCGGCGCGGTCGGTGACGTCACTGGCGCGTAGTTCCAGGCTGACGATGAACGGCACCCGGGCCAGGGCGGCGCGGGCCGCCTCGGGGTCGGGCAGGTCGTCCAGTTCCAGCCCCGCGATGACCAGGGCGTCCAGTTCACCGGCGGCGGCCGCGGCGATGATCGCGTCGGTGTCGCGGCCGGGTTCGCTCGGCAGGGAACCGACGTTCCAGGCTCGGGCGACCTCGGCGCGGGCCGAGGCGTCGGCGACAGGACGTCCGCCGGGCAGCAGGTTCGGGAGCGCCCCGGCGTCGATGGCGCCGCGCTCACCCGCGCGACGCGGGATCCACGCCAGGCGGGCTCCGGTGCGTTCGGACAGGGCGACCGCCGCTGTGAGCGCGCCGGGGGCGGCGGCGAGCCGCTCGCCCACCAGGATGATCGCGCCCTCCTGGCCCATGGCCTGGAGGATCTCGGGATGTTCCACGTCCAGGGAGTTGAGGGTCCGACCCTCATCACCCGGGACGGTCCGAACGAGCGTGCCCTTGGTCTTGGTCAGGCCGAGGGTGGAGTGCGAGGCCAGCGAGTACACCTTCAGTCCTCGCTTGCGCATGCCCTTGCGCAGGCGCAGGAACGTGGAGGCCGACTCGTCCTCGGGGTCGAATCCGGCGAGCAGCACCGCGGGCGCCTTCTCCACCGAGGTGAAGTCGACGTCCACCGGCCTGCCCGCCACACGCGCGGCGAGGAAGGCCGCCTCCTCGGCGGAGTGCTCGCGGGCGCGGGCGTCCACGTCGTTGGTGCCCAGGGCCACGCGGGCGAACTTGGCGTAGGCGTAGGCGTCCTCGTAGGTGAGGCGTCCGCCGACCAGTACGCCCACGTTGCCGCGAGCGGCGGCCAGTCCCTGGGCGGCCATGCCGATGGCCTCGGGCCAGGAGGCGAACTCCAGGGCCCGGGAGTCCTCGTCACGGACCAGGGGGCGGCTGAGCCGGTCGCCCTCGGTGGCGTAGGTGAACGCCCACCGACCCTTGTCGCAGTTCCACTCCTCGTTCACCTGCGGGTCGTCGCCGGCCAGGCGGCGGGTGACCTTGCCCCGTCGGTGGTCGGTGCGCTGTGCGCAACCACCGGCGCAGTGCTCGCAAATACTGGGGGTGGAGACCAGGTCGAAGGGGCGTGACCGGAACCGGTAGGCGGCGCCGGTGAGCGCGCCCACCGGGCAGATCTGCACCGTGTTGCCGGAGAAGTAGGAGTCGAACGGCTCCCCCTCGGCGATGCCGATCTGTTCCTGGGCGCCGCGCTCCATGAGCTCGATCAACGGGTCACCGGCGATCTCGGCGGCGAAGCGGGTGCAACGCGTGCACTGGATGCAGCGCTCGCGGTCCAGCAGCACCTCGGTCGACAGCGAGACGGGCTTGGGGAAGGTGCGCTTGACGTCGATGAAGCGGGTCTCGCCCTGCCCCGTGGACATGGCCTGGTTCTGCAGGGGACACTCGCCGCCCTTGTCGCAGACAGGACAGTCCAGCGGGTGGTTGATCAGCAGGAACTCCATGATTCCGCGCTGGGCCTTCTCCGCCACCGAGGAGGTCAACTGGGTGTTGACCACCATGCCCTCCATGACCGTGATGGCGCAGGAGGGTTGTGGCTTGGGCATTCCCCGGCCGTTGCCCATGTCGGGGATCTCGACCAGGCACTGGCGGCAGGCGGCGACCGGATCGAGCAACGGGTGGTCGCAGAACCGGGGGATCTGAATGCCGAGCAGCTCGGCCGCGCGGATCAGCAGGGTCCCCTTGGGCACCCGGAGCTGGAAACCGTCGATGGTGACGGTGATCAGATCCTCCGGGGGCGGGGCGGGTGAGGACCCGCCGGATGTGTTGGAGGTGACGGTCATCGGTTCCCTCCCTCTGCAGAGGTCGGCCGGTCCGCCCAGAGGGTGGACCTGGAGTGGTCGAAGGGACAGCCGCCCTTCTCGAAGTGGTCGACGTACTCCTGGCGGAAGTACTTGATCGACGACATGACGGGGCTGGTGGCACCGTCGCCCAGGGCGCAGAAGGAGCGACCGAGCAGGTTGTCGCAGATGTCCAGGAGCTTGTCGATGTCGGCCTCGGTGCCCTCGCCCCGCTCCAGCCGGTCCAGGACCTGGACCATCCAGAAGTTGCCCTCGCGGCAGGGCGTGCACTTGCCGCAGGACTCGTGGGCGTAGAAGGCGATCCAACGGCCGACGGCGCGCACCACGCAGGTGGTCTCGTCGAAGATCTGGAGGGCGCGGGTGCCGAGCATGGACCCGGCGGCGCCCACCGACTCGAAGTCGAGCGGGGTGTCCAGGTGCTCGTCGGTGAAGATCGGTGTGGAGGAACCGCCCGGGGTCCAGAACTTGAGTTCGTGCCCGGCGCGCATCCCGCCCGCCATGTCGAGGAGTTCGCGCAGCGTGATGCCGAGCGGCGCCTCGTACTGGCCGGGGTTGGCGACGTGCCCGGACAGCGAGAAGAAGCCGAACCCGGCGGACTTCTCGGTGCCCATGGAGGTGAACCACTCGGCGCCGTTGGCGACGATCCCCGGGACGCTGGCGATGGACTCCACGTTGTTCACCACGGTGGGGGAGGCGTAGAGCCCGGCCACCGCGGGGAACGGCGGCTTGAGCCGCGGCTGGCCCTTGTAGCCCTCCAGGGAGTCCAGGAGGGCGGTCTCCTCACCGCAGATGTAGGCGCCGGCCCCGGCGTGCACGACCACGTCGAGGTCGAAGCCGGTGCCGAGAATGTCCTTGCCCAGCAGTCCGGCCTCGTAGGCGTCGGCCACCGCCTGACGGAGCCGTCGGATGACGTGCAGGACCTCACCGCGCACGTAGATGAAGGCCTGGCTGGACTTGATCGCGTAGGCGGCGATCGCCACGCCCTCCACCAACACGTGCGGGTTGGCGAGCATGAGCGGGATGTCCTTGCAGGTACCCGGCTCGGACTCGTCGGCGTTGACGACGAGGTAGCGCGGGTTGGGGTTGTCCTTGGGCAGGAACCCCCACTTCATCCCGGTGGGGAAGCCCGCGCCGCCGCGGCCGCGCAGGCCGGCTTCCTTGACCAGGTCGACGATGCCGTCGGGCTCCATGGTCAGCGCCTTGCGCAGCGCCTCATAGCCGCCGGTGGCCCGGTAACCGTCGATCGTGAAGGAGTCGGGACGATCCCAGTTCTTGGACAGGATCGGGGTCAGGGTGGTCACTTGGCGCCCTCCTCACCCTGCTCGTCGGAAGAAGGTGTGGGGAGGTCGTCGGGGTCCGGAGCCGTCCACCCGCGCTGCTGGGCGAGCTTGAGGCCGGCCAGCGACGGGGTGGCCGCCTGGACACCCTCGCCCGCGCGCCCGTCGTCGAACCCGGCGAGCACGCGCGAGGCCTGCTTCCAGGTGCACAGGCTCTTCGGGCCGCGGGTGGGCGCGACGTCCTCGCCCAAGCGCAGGTCGTCGACCAGCTGCTTGGCGGTGGCGGGCGTCTGGTCGTCGAAGAACTCCCAGTTGACCATCACCACGGGGGCGAAGTCGCAGGCCGCGTTGCACTCCACGTGCTCCAGCGTGACCTTGCCGTCCTCGGTGGTCTCGCCGTTCTCCAGGTCCAGGTGCTCCTTGAGGGAGGAGAAGATCTCGTCTCCGCCCATCACCGCGCACAGGGTGTTGGTGCACACGCCCACCTGGTAGTCGCCGCCGGGACGGCGGCGGTACATGGTGTAGAACGTGGCGACCGCGTTGACCTCGGCGAGGGTGATGTCCAGCTGGTCGGCGCAGAACCTCATGCCGTCCCGACTGACGTGCCCTTCCTCGGACTGCACCAGGTGCAGCAGCGGCAGCAGCGCCGACCGCGGCTTCGGGTAGCGGCTGATGATCTCCTTGGCGTCCTGCGCCAGGCGGGCCACCACCTCGTCGGTGAAGACGCTCTGTTCGGTCTCGGTGGTCCCGTTGTCGTTGTTCTCGCTCACCGGTCCACTCCTCCCATCACCGGGTCGATACTGGCCACGGCCGCGATGACGTCCGCCACCGTCCCGCCCTCGCACATGGCGGCGACGGCCTGGAGGTGGGTGAACGACGGGTCGCGGAAGTGGACGCGGTAGGGGCGGGTGCCCCCGTCACTGACGGCGTGGCAGCCGAGTTCGCCCTTGGCGCTCTCCACCGCCGCGTACGCCTGGCCGGCCGGGACCCGGAAACCCTCGGTGACCAACTTGAAGTGGTGGATGAGCGCCTCCATCGAGCCGCTCATGATGTGCGCGATGTGGTCCGGGGAGTTGCCCAGACCGTCCGGACCCAGCGCGAGCTTGGCGGGCCAACCGATCTTGGCGTCCTCGATCATCACGGGCCCGGGCTCCAGCTTGTCCAGGCACTGCTCGACGATCTTGAGGCTCTCCTCCATCTCGGCCATGCGCACCCGGTAACGGGCGTACACGTCGCCGCCGTCGGAGACCGGCACGTCGAACTCGTAGTTCTCGTAGCCGCAGTAGGGCTTGGCCTTGCGCAGGTCCCAGGCCAGACCGGAGGCGCGCACCAGCGGTCCGGTGACGCCGAGCGCCATGCAACCGGGCAGGTTGAGGTAGGCGACGTCCTTGGTCCGGGCCAGGTAGAGGGGGTTCTCGTCCAGGAGCTTGCGCATGATCTTGATGCGCTCGGGCATGTCCTTGAGCAGTTCCCGCACCTTGCCGACCGCGCCCGGAGGCAGGTCCTGGGCCACCCCGCCGGGGCGGATGAAGGCGTGGTTCATTCGCAGACCCGTGATGAGCTCGAAGATGTCGAGGATCATCTCGCGTTCACGGAAGCCGTTGGTCATGATCGTGGTGGCGCCCAGCTCCATGCCGAACGTCGCCATGGCCACGAAGTGCGAGGCCATCCGGTTCAGCTCCATGAGCAGGATCCGGATGACGTTGGCCCGGTCGGGGATGCGGTCGGTGATGCCGAGCAGCTTCTCGACCGCCAGGCAGTACGCCGTCTCGTTGAAGAGCGGCGTCAGGTAGTCCATGCGGGTCACGAACGTGGTGCCCTGCGTCCACGTCCGGTACTCCATGTTCTTCTCGATACCGGTGTGCAGGTAACCGATGCCGACTCGGGCTTCGGTGCAGGTCTCGCCGTCCAGGGTGAGGATCAGCCGGAGCACGCCGTGCGTGGACGGGTGCTGCGGTCCCATGTTGACGACGAGGCGCTCGGCGCTACTGCCCTGGGCCTTCTCGACGACGTCGTCCCAGTCCCCACCGGAGGCGTCGATGTAGTCCTCGGTGACGGTCATGCCGTGCCTCCCTTCTGGATGGCCCTTCGAATCACTCGTGTGGTGGCCGGGCGGTTCACTTGTAGTCCCGCCGCTCGTCCGGTGGGGGCACGGTCGCGCCCCGGTACTCGACCGGGACGCCGCCCAGTGGGTAGTCCTTGCGCTGGGGGTGGCCTTCCCAGTCGTCGGGCATCTGGATACGGGTCAGGGCCGGGTGGTCGTCGAAGACGATCCCGAAGAAGTCCCAGGCCTCGCGCTCGTGCCAGTCGTTGGTCGGATATACCGACACGATGGAGGGCACGTGCGGGTCGGCGTCGGGGCAGGTGGTCTCGACCCGGATCTCGCTGTTGTGGGTGATCGACCGGAAGTGGTAGACCGCGTGCAGCTCGCTCCCGACCTGGTCGGGGTAGTGCACCCCGATCACGCCGGTGCACAGCTCGTAGCGCAGGGCGGGGTCGTCGCGCAGTACCCGGGCCAGTTCCAGGAGGCCCTCGCGACGGACGTGGAAGGTGATCTCCCCGACCGCCACCACGACCCTCTCGACGAGGTCCGCCCGTTCCAGGGCGTTCAACGCCGCCTCCAGGTCGTCGGCGACCCGGTCGAAGTCGGCGGTGCGCGGGTCGTCGGGGTCGGTGAAGGGCCGACTGCTGTGGACGGGAGCGCTCCCCCGCACCTTCAGCCCACCGAACCCGGAGGTGTCCCCCGTGGTCGTCGACCCGAACATGCCGGTTCGCTTGATCGGCGCGGCCAACCGTTCACGCCCGAGCTGGTCGGGCAGGTTCTCCGCCGACTCGTCGCGGTCGCGCTCGTACTCGTTGCTCATGATCAGTCCTTGGTCACCAGCGGCAGCGAATGACGGAGCATCCGCTCCTCGGTCTCGGTGATCTCCTGCTCCCGATGGGCGCCGAGCTTGGTGTTCTGCACCTTGTCGTGGAGCTTGAGCACGGCGTCCAGGAACATCTCCGGCCTGGGCGGGCAGCCCGGCAGGTAGATGTCGACGGGGACGATGTGGTCCACGCCCTGGACGATCGCGTAGTTGTTGAACATGCCTCCGCTGGACGCGCACACGCCCATCGCGATGACCCACTTGGGTTCGGGCATCTGGTCGTAGATCTGCCGCAGGACCGGCGCCATCTTCTGGCTCACGCGTCCGGCGACGACCATCAGGTCGGCCTGTCGGGGGGTGGCACCGAACTTCTCCATGCCGAAACGGGCCAGGTCGTAGTGGGGACCGCCGACCGACATCATCTCGATCGCGCAGCAGGCCAGACCGAACGTGGCCGGCCACATGGAGGTCTTACGGGCGAGCCCGGCGACCTGTTCGACCGTGGTGAGCGCGATCCCCGCGGGGAGTTTCTCTTCGAGTCCCATCAGCTTCGGACCTCCTCAAGGCTGAACTGCCGGGTCTGTGGTGCCTGGGGGTGGGGGTGGGGCATGCGGATCAGTCCCATTCGAGGCCTCCGCGGCGCCATTCGTAGGCGTAGGCGATGGAGACGTTCACCAGGAAGAGGATGATCGCGATCAGACCGAACCAGCCGAGGGCGTCGAAGTGGATCGCCCAGGGGATGAGGAAGATGATCTCGATGTCGAAGACGATGAACATCATGGCCGTCATGTAGTACTTGACGGTGAAACGGCCGCCACCCGCCGGCTGCGGGGTCGGCTCGATGCCGCACTCGTAGGCCTGCATCTTGGCGCGGTTGTAGCGCTTGGGTCCGACGATCGCTCCGACGACCATCGACACCACCACGAAGGCGGCGCCGATCCCGCCGAGCACGAGTAGCGGTGTGTACAGCTCCACGGCTCACCCTCCTCCGTTGAACGGCCCGCCGGGGCGCGCGCCCGGCGGTCTTGTGAACGTTTTCACCTGCATGTCCCGCATCCTTTTCGGTGTGAGGGGCACCCTTTCGAAAGCACCCGAAAGGGGCGCCCGTCACGAGAACGCTGTGCTTTTTCGGGCCTCCGCCAGGGCTTCGGCCCATGCTCTTCGTGGCGTCGCGAGAAACCTCGGGTCAGGCCGCGGGCGCCATCTTGCTCAAACCGTTGATCACCCGGTCCATGGCGTCACCCTTGTTCGGCTCGGTGAGGTTGGCGAGCATCTTCAGCACGAACTTCATGAGGGTGCGCTGACGCAGTCCGTACTTGGTCGCGTACTTCATGAACTCGGGCTGACCGATGACCTTCACGAAGTAGCGACCGAGCGTGTAGTAGCCGCCGTAGGTGTCGGCGAGGATCTCCGGGTAGTTCAACAGGACGCGTTCCCGCGTCTGCTGGGTGGTGCGACCGTGCGCCTGCACGATCACGTCCGCGGCGATCTGCCCGGCCTCCATGGCGTAGGCGATGCCCTCACCGTTGAAGGGGTTGACCATGCCGCCCGCGTCGCCGACCAACATCAGGCCGCGCGCGTAGTGCGGAACCCGATTGAAGCCCATCGGAAGCGCCGAGCCGAGGATCTTGCCTTGCCGGTTCTCCTCCCTGAAGCCCCATTCCTCGGGCATGGAGTCGGTCCACCGGCGCAGCAGCTTGCGGTAGTCCACGTCCTGGAAGGCGGTGGTGGAGTTGAGGATGCCCAGGCCGACGTTGCTGGTGCCGTCGCCCACGCCGAAGACCCAGCCGTAGCCGGGCAGGAGGACGTCCTTGTCGCCGCTGCGGTCCCACAGCTCCAGCCAGGACTCCAGGTAGTCGTCGTCGTGGCGGGGGCTCTCGAAGTAGGTGCGCACGGCCACGCCCATCGGACGGTCGTCACGCTTACGGATGCCCATGCCGATGGAGAGCCGGGAGGAGTTGCCGTCGGCGGCCACGACCAGCGGCGCCCGGAAACTCACGGGTTCGCGGTCGGCGTTCTTGGCGCGCACACCGACGATGCGATTGCTGCGCTCGTCCATGATCGGGCCGGTGACGTTGGTGCGTTCCAGGAGCTTGGCCCCGGCGCCGACCGCACGTTCGACCAGGATCTGGTCGAAGTCGTAGCGGGTGCGGACGAGTCCGTACCCGGGGTAGGCGGCCAGTTCGGGCCAGGGAAGTTCGAGTCGGACGCCGGCCCCGACGATGCGCAGGCCGTGGTTCTTGATCCAACCCTCGTCCTCGAAGGTGATGCCCATCGAGGTGAGCTGCTTCACGGCCCTGGGTGTCAGTCCGTCACCGCAGACCTTCACCCGGGGGAAGGCGGTCTTCTCCAGCAGGAGGACGTCCAGTCCGGCCTGAGCCAGGTAGTAGGCGGTGGTGGCTCCAGCGGGGCCTGCGCCGACGACGATGACGTCGGCGTCGTACTCGATCCGCTCACGGCCTCTGGGAGCGGAGGTGGCTGTCTCACTCACGGGTGGGTCCTCGACTACTCGCGCGGTCCTACCGTGGCGGGCCAGTGCGGGTTCGACCCGCCAACGGGGGTGTTATGGGTCGGTTCGGGACTTCCGACTTGTCCGACATAGGGCCATGTGTCCTACGCCTCGTGCGCTTGTGAAGCACTTCACAAGCCTCTTTTCCGAAGTCTAGCCCCCCAAGAGCCAAGAGGCGACACCCGGGGCCCGTTCTTCAAGAAATCGGATATTGAACCCATAACCACCACAGCCGGCATCAAAGCGCCACTCAACGACAACAGTGCAGCTCATGGCGGATAAGCGGGACCAAGTGACTCATCGGTAACGTAAAAAGTCCCAAGGAACAGGATTCCTTGGGACTTGAGAACTTTGTTAATTTATACGAACAATAATGCCACCTGGGCGTTATGTCGGATTTTACTTTTCCCGGAAGCCACGGTGCAGGGCCACCGTGCCCAGCGTCAGGTTGCGCCAGGCCACCCGCGACCAACCGGCCGCCTGGAGGTACTTGGACAGCTCCGCCTGGTCCGGCCAGGCCATGATCGACTCCGACAGGTAGTCGTAGGCCTCGCTCCGCCCGGAGAAGGCGCCGGCGACCTTGGGCAGCGCCGCCATCAGGTAGGTCGAGTAGAGCTTGTCGACGAACTCCACCGGGATGTGGCTGAACTCGCAGATGACCAACCGGCCACCGACCTTGGTCACCCGCTGCAACTCGCGCAGGGCCTGGTCCACGTCGGCGACGTTGCGCAGACCGAAGGAGATGGTCACCGCGTCGAAGGTCTCGTCGGCGAACGGCAGCGACAGCGCGTCGCCGGCCACGAACGTCACCCCACCGCGAGAGGCGCCGCCCCGCCGCTCGGCGCCCTTGCTGAGCATCCCGAGGGAGAAGTCGCAGGCGATGACGCGAGCGCCCTTCCTGATGAAGGACTCCGAGGAGGTTCCGGTGCCCGCGGCCAGGTCCAAGACCAGCTCACCGCTGTGGGCGTCGACCGCGTCCACCACGGCCCGACGCCAGGCACGATCCTGGCCGAGCGAGATGACGTCGTTGACGAGGTCGTAGTTCTCTGCGATGCCGTCGAACATCGCTGCGACGTCCTTGGGCTGCTTGTCGAGCTTCGCGCGGGTCATGGCAACAAGACTAAGGGGGCCCGACAGGCGTCCGAGACCGCCCTCGCCCGGTACGGGATCAGACCTGGTGCTCCCCGTACCGCCCACCCTCCAGGAGGACCCGAGGAAGATAGTCCGAACGCACGTCCATCCGTCGTCCACCCTGGAGTGGACGACGGAAACCTCCATCGCGTCCCGCGGGTACGCGACCAGCCGGTCGTCGAGGTCGATCAACGCCCGGGGCGATCCGACATCAGGCTTCACCCTCGGAAGTTGTAGTCACCATGAGTGGTCAATCGACTACTTCATGCAAGAATAGGGTGCCGAAGTCGGTCCAACGCCCGAGGAGAGAACCCCGTGAAATCGGCCCGATCGTTCGTCGCCCTGACCATGGGGTCGCTGCTCCTGTTGCCACTCGGTGTCGCGACCACCGCCCCGGCCGCCGCCGCGCCCCACGAGGGCGTGGTCGGCGAAAGCCCCGTGGGCTGGACGCCGCACGTGTTGAACGGCTCGGTGAAGGACATCCTTCGGATCGGCGACATCGTCGTGGTCGCCGGTGAGTTCGACCGGGTCTCCGACTCCAGCGGCGATGGCACACACGATCGGCGCAACCTGTTCGCGTTCCGTCACGGCAGCGGGGAGATCCTGGAGGACTTCACCCCCTCGGTGGACGGGACCGTCACCTCCCTGGCGGAGGGGCCGGGCGGGACGGTGATCCTCGGCGGACACTTCGATCAGGTCAACGGGGAGGACAGCCGGGGCGTGGCCCGGATCGACACCACCGACGGCGACACCGTCGACGGGTTCGACGCCGCGGTGGGCGACGGGAACGTGTACCGACTCGCCTCCGACGGCACCGACGTCTACCTCGGCGGCAACTTCTCCACCGTGAACGGGGAGAGCCGCACCGGGCTGGCCCGTGTCGACTCCACAGACGGGACAGTGGACGCCGGATTCACCCCGACCATCGCCGAGCAGCGGCGCGGAAGCCTGCGCGTGCAGGAGTTGGCCTTGAGTCCCGACGGGCGGCGTCTGGCCATCAACGGGACCTTCACCAAGGTGGACGGCGAGGACCGCTACCAGATCGCCATGATCGACACCGGATCCGGCGGCCTCACCCCATGGTCGACCTCGGTCTACGAGGCGCCCTGTGACTACGAACGCATGCACACCTACATGCGGCAGATGGACTTCTCCCCCGACGGTTCCTACTTCGCCGTGGTGACCGCGGGCGGCCCGCGGGTCAAGCCGGGGCTGTGCAAGTCCACCGCCCGGTTCGAGAACGACTCCACCGCGAACGCCGAACCCACCTGGACCAACCTGACCGGCGGGGACTCCATCTACTCGGTCGAGGTCACGTCCAGCGCGGTCTACGTGGGAGGCCACCAGCGCTGGATGGACAACGAGGAGGGCGCCCTCAACCCGGGCCCCGGTTCCGTGGAGCGCGAGGGGATCGCGGCGGTGGACCCGATCTCCGGGCGCGCGCTGGCGTGGAACCCGGGCCGGGCGCGCGGCCACGGGGCGGAGGCCCTGCACGCGACCTCCGACGGGCTGTACGTGGGCAGCGACACCGAGCGGCTGGGGGGTGCCCGCCACGCCCGTCTGGGCATGTTCCCGGCCTCCTGAGGCGGGATCCCGCATCGGGGTGGTGTCCGCGTGGAGCGGCGGCCACCCCGTCGTCGTCGGGGGCTACTTGACGGGTTTGTCCGCCTTGGGCTCGACCGCGGACGCGGCTTCGGCAACGGTGTCGGTGGCGCTCTCATCGGCGGTCGTCGCGTCGGAGTCGACGCTCTCGGCGGCCTTCTCCTCCTGCGCCCGCAGGATCTCGTCCTGGATCTCGTCCTCGCGTGCGGCACCCCCGACCAGGCGGCCGCCCACCGATTCCTCCTTGCGCTTCCTCGACCATTCGGTGACGGAGGAAGACATCTGATCGCGCCACTTCGACAACAGAACGTAGGAGGCCAGACCACTGATCACCCACGCCAGGATCAGCGCGACCCAGGACCTCGCACCGAACAGGTAGACGACTCCGAAGGCGCCCGCGAAGAGCGCCACACGGGCGGCGGTATAGGTCAACCAGCTACGCATCGAAAAAGCCTCACAACAGACGTTTACCTGCACTAGATTGGTCAGCACACCCATCCACGTACGTTCACGTGCGTGTACGGCCGAGCCGGACGAGCGCGGCAGAAGGGGTGTTGTCCCGGTCAGACGGCCCTCACCCCAGGTTAAGGGCCTACCGCGGGCATCGTGCACCAGGTCCGGGTGTGTTCCGTCGCCGCTGGAACGGGGCACCCAAGGCATCGGACACGGGTATTCGTGGGATGTTTCCAATCCCGACAGTGGGGACCGAACATCACGTTCCGATCACATATCCCCCAGCTATCCCCCGATCGCCGTAAATTCTCCGAAAACTAGGGAGGAAACGGTCCAACTCGTGCACACTAGGGGATCAAACGCCCGCCGCCCCCTCACTCAAGGCGGGCATGATTGGGGGAATGTGAAGGTGGAACGAGCAAGCGAACGCCTGTTGACCCCCGGGGAAGTGGCCTCACTCTTCCGGGTTGATCCCAAGACCGTGACCCGCTGGGCCGCATCCGGGCGGATCAGCAGCATCCGCACTCCTGGCGGGCACCGCCGTTTCCGGGAGTCCGAGGTACGGGCACTCCTCCTCGGGGAACCCAGCGAGACCACCCCCTGACCTAAGACAGAGCAACGTCCTCGACGGCCCCGGGCACCCGCTCCGCGGGGTCTCCGGCAGCCCTGGGCCGGGCCACGGGGAGTGGACAGCGAGAGTAGGCTGGAACCATGGTGTGGCTCGGTGGCCTGATCACGCTCGTATCGATCGTTCTATGGGTGTACGCGTTCTTCGACGCGTTGACCACCCCTGCCCAGGAGGCTCGGAACCTACCGAAGATCCTGTGGTTGGTCGTCATCGGACTGTTCGTGCCCGTGGGATGGATCCTCTGGTTCTTCCTCGGCCGGCCACGCAAGACCGCTCCTGTGCCGGGTGACGCGCCCTCTCCGGCCCAGGACGTGTCCGCGGATGACCTTGACCCGTCCGACTTCTCCAAACCCTCCGGCAGCCCGCACCCGCTCGGACCCGATGACGATCCGGAGTTCCTCCGTCGACTGAACCGACGGATCGACCCTGAGGACTAGTCGTCCCGAGTGGTACCGCCGCTCGAACCAACGTTGGGGGCCGCGCCCGAGGAAATCGGGTGCGGCCCCCAACGCGTTTCAGGGAGCGGGTGAGGACCTCACAGGAGTCCGGCCCCGACCTCCCGCGCGAGCCCGCGGATCGCGTGCACCGGTTCGACCTCGGCCGTGAACTGCGGCACCCAGGTGAGCCCGGTGCCCAGCGGCGCGTTCGGGTAGAGCACGTTGTGTTCGGCGACCAGGTCCACCGGGGTGAGACGACCGCCGCCCTGCGACATCGTCACGTTCCCGTGCTCCACGATGTCGGTGCCGCCCCAATTGCGGAGCAGTTCACCGGCCCCGATCCCGTCGTGCAGGTCGAAGACGTTGTTCTCCGCGTACAGGTGCGACTCCAGGCCGACTCCCAGGCTGTAGCCGAAGTGCTCCGGATCCCGGACGGTGTAGAGATTGTTGTGGACGTGCACCTGCCCGAACCGCACTCGGGGAGCCCGCTCCCCCAGCCCGTCGAAGTGGTTGTGCCGATAGGTCACCCGCAGATACCCGCGGTCGGTGGTCCGGCCGTCGCTGTTGCCCAACAGCATCGCCTTGTCCCTGCCGTCGAAGTGGTTGCGGGACACCGTCACCAGGTCGGTCTCCCGGACGATGTCGAGCAGTCCGTCGTGTACTTCGTACTTGCGGCCGAAGTACTCGGGGAGTTCGGTGCCGGGGTTGTCGCCGTCGTCGAAGGTGTTGTGGTCCACCCACACGTTGGTGGCGCCGGAGACCTCCACCTGGTCGTACTCTGAGTTCCAGTTGCCGGTCTCGCCATCGGTGGGGTCCCAGCCGGGGAAGCAGTCGTGCGCGTCGGAGAAGGTCAGGTCGCGCAGGATGACGTTGTCGACGTCGTGGACGCGCAGGTTCGTCCCGGAGAGGACGGCGTCGTCGCCCGCGCCCACGATGGTGGTGTTGGATCCGACCTCGACGCGGATCCGTTCCGCCTGCACCGCGGCGGAGGCCAGGCGGGCCTCTTCCAGGGGACCCTCGGGGTCGTCCCGACCCCAGACCTCTGGATCGTAGGCCTCCAGGTACTCCTCCATCGTGTATCCGTCGACCGCGTAGTCCTCGCACTTGAGCGGGGCACCGTTCGAGTCGGTGTTGGCGTCGATGTGCCCCTCGACGTAGACGATCTTGGGGGTGTCGTCGTCCTTGCCGCCGACCGCGTCGCGGAACTCCTCGAAGGTGGAGACCACGTGGACGTCCTCGGGGGCGGCCGACGAGCCGCCGGTCGTTCCGTGTCCGGCCGACCCCCAACCGTCGCCCTCATGGAGGGCCTCACGACCGATGCCGCGGGGGTCGACGTCGGGTTCGGCGCTCGCCGGAGCGGCGGCGACGAGAGTGGTCGTGGCCAGGACGGCCGCCAAGGTCAGGGACGGAATCGGGGGTGGCTTGCGCATCGGCGCTCCTCCGGGGGATGACGGGTCGGGACCCGTGTACAAACGTTTGCATGAACGTCCCCGATACACGTGACCCCCGTCAACCCTCCTCCATCGAGTTGTTGCGGGAAAATGCTGGAAAGCCGGGCCTTCGATGGGTCACGATGACAAAAGCGGCAAGGCCCGAAGGGTGCTCTTGGAGCAAACGCTTGCCGTCCCCAAGATCGAACAGCGGAACGGAGTCCACGGGTGGCCGTCACCATCAAGGACGTCGCCAGGGTGAGCGGGGTCCACGTCTCCACGGTCTCGCGGGCCTTCTCCGCGACGCACCTGGTCAACGCCGACACACGCGCGCGCGTCCTCGCCGCGGCCGAGGAACTCGGCTACCGCCCCAACCGGGCGGCGCGGGCGCTGTCCACCAGTAGGACCGGCAACCTCGGGCTCATCGTCGCCGACATCGCCAACCCCTTCTTCCCGCCCCTGATCAAGGCGGCCCAGGCCCAGGCCCGAGCCCGCGACTACCACGTGTTCATCGCCGACACCGACGAGCAGGCCCGGGTGGAGGAGGAACTCATCCGGTCCATGGCCAAGCAGGTGGACGGCGCCGTGCTGGTCGCACCACGTCTGACCAACCGGGCCATAGCGGAGCTGGCGCAGGAGATCCCGCTGGTCGTGGTGAACCGACGGCTGCGCGGGGTGTCCGGGGTCCTGATGGACGTCGGTACCGGCGCCCGCCGGGCCATGGAACACCTCATCGAACTCGGCCACCGGGAGATCGCCGTGGTGGGCGGGCCCTCACGCGCCTGGACCAGCGGGGAGATCGAGAGCGCCACCGAGCACATCGCGCGGGACCACGGGATCCTGATCCAACGCGTGGGCCCCAACCCACCGACCGAAGAGGGCGGCCGCGCCGTGGCCGACGAGGTCGTGGCCGGTAACGCCACCGCGGTCCTGGCCCACAACGACCTGCTCGCCTTCGGTCTCGTTCGGCGGGCCACCGAACTCGGCCTCGACGTTCCGGGCGACCTCAGTGTGATCGGCGTGGACAACAGTCACGTGGCCCGGTACTCCAGCCCCGCCCTGACCACGGTGGCCATGCCGGTCGCCGAGGCCGGGCACGGGGCCGTCGACCTCCTCCTGCGCTCGGTGGACGCGGCCGGATCCACCGGCACGGTCACCCTGGAGACCTCACTGATCGTCCGCGGGTCGACCGCGCCTCCGGGGATCGGCGAGGACCCTCGCTGACGCCTCGACCCTCGACCAAGAGGCCGAGGGGCGACCCGATCCCTCGGGCCGCCCCTCGCAGGAGTCGCGTTCGCTCTCCGCCGCCGATCAGGCGTAGGAGTGCAGACCGCTGAACATGTAGTTCACCGCGAAGAAGTTGAACATCACGGTCGCGAAACCGAGCACGTTGATCCAGGTGGCCTTGGGTCCGCGCCAACCGCCGGTGACCCGCGCGTGCAGGTAGGCCGCGTAGATGACCCAGGAGATGAACGACCAGACCTCCTTGGGGTCCCAGCCCCAGAAGCGGCCCCAGGCCTCGTCCGCCCAGATCGACCCGGCGATGACGCCGAAGGTCCACAGCGGGAAGGCGAACAGGATGAACCGGTGGGAGATGCGGTCCAGCAGCTCCGGGCTGGGCAGCCGTCCGGCGATACCGGCGACCTTCTCCCCCAGCGCCCTCTTGCCCTCGGCCCGGTGCGCGACCAGGTAGGTGATACCGGCGACACCGGACACCATGAACGCGCCGCCCGCGATGATCACCGCCGTCACGTGGATCGGCACCCAGTAGGACTGCAGCGCCGGGATCAGCGGACCCGGGTCGACGTACAGCCAGCGCACACCGATGCCGAGCAGGAGCAGCACCGGAACGAGCACGAAGGCGCCCAGGAAGCGGGCCTGGTAGCGCCAGGAGGCGAACAGCAGCGCGCCGACGGCGACCAGGCACATCGCCACGACGAACTCGAACATGTTGCCCCACGGCCAGCGGCCGGCGGCGATGCCACGGGTGATGATCTGGGCGAGGCTGAACAGGAAGCCCAGCGCGGTCACTCCGAGGGCGATGCGGCCGAGCACGCTCTGGGAGGCCTGGGCCTCTCCCTCGCTAGTTCGGACGTTGACCTCGATGTCGCTGTCGCCGCCCTCGACGGCTCCGGCGCCGACCGGCATGAGGCGACCGGCCTTGAGCTTGGTACGACGGCCGTACGCGGCCTCGATCGCGAACATGAAGAGCGCGGCGGCGTAGGTCACGATCATCGCGATGATGAGCGTGTCACTGGCCGACGCCATGCTCTCGTTCACCGGTGCGGCGAGTGTGTTCGTCACCGGTCACTCCCTCGTGTGGTCGACTCTTCGGTTGGGCTGGTGGGGTCGTCGGTGGACTCGCTCCGGAGCCGTCCGGCGAGCCGTGTGGTGATCTCGTGGAACTCGGCGTTGTTGCCGGCCACCTCGGTCTTGCCGAGTCCGGCCAGCTCCACCCGGGTCCGTCCGTCCTCGCCCTCGGTGGCCCGCACCCAGACCCGGCGGGGGCGTACGAACAGGGTGACGATCAGGCCCACGACGGCCAGGGTCGCGGCGGTGAGCGCCGGCACCCGTGCCCCGTCCCGGTTGCTCTGCAGGGTGGCGTACTCCTGGACACCGGTGAAGGTGACCGATCCGGCCTCGTCGGGAAGCTCCCAGGTGTCGCCGACCGCCATCACGGGGGACTCACCGAGCCCCTCCATGTTCTGGGTCTGGATCTGGTAGACCGACTGCGGGTCGACCATGCCGAGGTCGCCTCGGTAGGCGTCCAGTGTCACCTTGGGGTTCTCCGCGCCGGGGAAGGTGGACACCAGTTCCCCTTCGGCGTCCTCGTCGGCGGTGGGCAGGAAGACACCCACGAAGCCGAGTTCCTCGCCTCCGGTGTCGGGCACCTTGACGACACCGTCGGAGGCATAGGTCATGGTCTCGCGGTGCAGGAACGGGACCGCCTGGTCGAAGACCAGGTCGCCCTCGGCGTTGCGGACCTCGAACCGCGGCGCGTAGCCGTGGCCGAGCAGGTACACCTGCACGCCGTCGACGCTCAGCGGGTGGTTGACCTCCAGCCGGTGGGTCTTCTCCTCCCCGCCGGGTTCCTCGGTGTAGGTGACGTCGGCGACATAGGCCTCCGCCTGACCGCGCAGGTCACCGTCCTGGATGAAGGTGGCCTCGAAGTCGTCCAGGTGCATGGTGAACGGAGCGAACTCGTCGGTGTCGGTCCAGTGCCCCGGGTAGATGGCGTCGTAGGAGGGCAGCGTGTTGGCGAACCCGTCGCCCTCCACGATGAGCATGTTGCCGCGGTAGCCGAAGAAGGAACCGGCGGCCAGCGCCAAGAGCAACCCGAGCAGGGCCAGGTGGAACAGCACGTTCCCGGCCTCGCGCAGGTAGCCGGTCTCCGCGGACAACGAGTCGCCGTAGCGCTCGGTCCGGTACCCCTTGAGAACCTTGCGCGCCTGTTCCAGGGCGGTGTCGGGGGTGGCGTCGGTGCTGAACCGTGCCACGTACGGCATGCGGCCCAGGTTGCGCGGCGTGGCCACCGGCCTGGCCCGCACGGCCTTGGCGTGGACCATGGCGCGCGGAATGACGCACCCGGCCAGCGACACGAAGAGCAACAGGTAGATGGCCCCGTACCAGGGCGAGGAGAACACGTCGAAGAGGTAGAACCGGTCGAGCCAGGGGGCCAGCTCCGGGTTCTCCTGGAAGTAGGAGGCGACCTCGTCGACGCTCACCACGTTCTGCGGCAGGATCGATCCGGGGATCGCCCCCAGCGCCAGCAGGAACAACAGGATCAACGCGGTGCGCATAGAAGTGAGCGTGCGCCAGATCCAGCGCGCCCAACCCAGGACGCCCAGGCCCTTGGCGGCGCGCGGCTTCTCCTCGGGGTTCGTCGGTGTGTCGGTCTTGGTCGTGGTCAAGTCAGATCACCGTCTGGAAGTTCGCGGCCCATCCCTGCATGGCGATGGTCATCTCGGTCCACAACCCCGTCACCATGGCCAGGCCGACCAGGACGAGCATGACCCCGCCGACCATCGTGACCGTGCGGGTGTGCCTCTTGAGTCGGTCGAAGGAATTGAGCGCGCGCCGGTAGAGCAGCGAGGCCAGGATGAAGGGCAGCCCCAGGCCGACGCAGTAGATCAGGGACAGGAGCATGCCGCGGCCGGCACCGCCCTCGACGAAGGCGAGGGTCTGCACGGCGGCCAGGGTCGGCCCGATGCAGGGGGTCCAACCCAGCCCGAACAGGATCCCGAGCAGGGGCGCGCCCGCCAGGCCGGCCCGGGGCAGGCGGTGGAACCGGAACTCGCGGCCCATCCCCGGCATGAACCCCATGAAGGCCAGACCGAGCACGATCGTGAGCGCGCCGAGCACCCGGGTTATGGGGTCGGTGTAGGCCATGAACAGGTCGCCGAGCCAGCCGATGAACCCGCCCACGGCGATGAACACCAGGCTGAACCCGACGATGAACAGGACGCTTCCGGTGACCATCGTCCAGCGCCGGGAGGCGAGTTCGGTGTCGATGTCGGTGACGGTTCCGCCGTCTCCCGCCGCCTCCTGGCGTTCCCGCACGTGCGAGCCGCTCATCCCGGACACGTAGGAGAGGTATCCGGGTACCAGGGGCAGGACACACGGGGAGAGGAAGGAGACCAGCCCCGCGGCCAGGGCCAGCGGAGCGGCGAGCAGGAGCGAACCGGACAGGATCGTGGTGCCGATGGGATCCATCAGCCATCGTCCTCGGCGGAGCCCTCGGCGTCCGCCTCGTCGCCGTCCTCCGTGCCGTCGGTGGCCTCGGCGCTCTCCGCGTCCTCGGCCCCGTCGTCACCGCTCTCCTCCTCGGCGACCCGAGGACGTTCCTCGGGGTCGCCCAGGTCGAACTCGACGACCAGCGGGTCGAGGAGTTCGGTGAGCTGCCCATAGGTGGTGGGGCCGATCACGCGGGCGGCGATGTCGCCGTTCGGGTCCAGGATCAGGGTGCTCGGGATGGCGCGCGGCGGGACCGTCTCCCGAAACGCCTGTGGGATCTCTCCCGGCTGGTCGTGCAGGCTCGGGTAGGCCACGCCCTTGTTCTCGGTGTAGGCCCGCGCGGCGGTCTCGTTGTCCTTGATGTTCACGCCGAGGAAGTCCACACCGAGGCCCTCGTACTCGGTGTGCACCTCGTCGAGCACCGGTTGTTCGGCACGGCAGGGACCGCACCAGCTGGCCCACACGTTGAGGACGAGGATCTGCCCCTCGTAGTCCGAGAGGGCGAGGTCGTCGCCCTCGAAGGTGTTTCCCTCGACGTCGGGCGCGGGTTCGCGTTCGCCGGTCTCGAAGACGGTGGCGCTGCCGTCACCGGAGATGAAGCGGTCCTCTTCGCCACCGCTCTCGATCTCGGTTCCCCCGGCGCAGCCGGACAAAGCGAGGACGGCGGCCAAAGCGGCGGCCGACAGGCGCGGCACGGCGCGACCGGGTCGCGTACCCGTACTGGTACTGGGCATCCAGGCAACCTCGCGAACGGGGTGTGATCAGGGCGGACTACAACAACGACAAAGTGTAGTAGATGCCCTGCCATGCCCTTCGTCGCCCCGGGGCAAGAGCCGTTCGGCCCGTTCCCGGAGCGACCGCCGACGAGGGAAGGTCACCGTGGGGGACGGCGCCGGGGGCGCGCCGTCCCTCAGGTGGTGGACCGGGTGTCGAGCGTGTCCGCCCCACACCCGGATCCCACCGATCAACCGGCCTCGACGAAAGCCTCGCGGAGGTAGTCGTGCACGGCACGTTCGGGGACCCGGTAGGACCGCCCCACACGGATTGCGGGGAGAACTCCCGAGTGCACCATTCGGTAAACGGTCATCTTGGATACGCGCATGATCGTGGCGACCTCCGCCACGGTCAAGAACCTGACCTCTTCGAGAGGCGGCTTGCTCCCGTTCATCTTGCGACGCCCTCATTCCCGGACGTGATCAATTGTCTACCCTTCAGCCCTGGCACACCGGACGTTGGTCGGACGACCCCGGAAACCGTGTTCGTCCCACCGACACGCCGGCGTGTCATGCTGTCACTACTGACACGTCCGTTTTCAGAGTAGAGCCGAGTTCCCGTCTAGGGAAGGTCGTTCGCGCCCGCTTCCGGGTTATACGTTGAGCACGGGTCGGATGAGGTTTAACGGTGGGTATAAATGGCCCACCCTGCTCAGAGGAACCCGGCTCGGCGGAGAACGTAATCCCGGAGAGGGGCGTAGTCCTCGGTCAGATAACCGTCGTCCAAAGGCACCGTGACCAGTAGCTTTCCCTCGTGTTCGGCGAGGAAGAGGGCCGGGTCGTTGCAGTCGGCGAAGCCCACCGTCGGGACCCCCATCTCCCCCGCGGCCCCGGCGAATCCATGATCGGCGATGACCAACTGCGGCCATGCCTCACCGCGGCCTCCGAGCTCGTTCAGGATCGCCCGCATGGCGAACGGATGGTGGCTGTGCCGGGGCAGTCGGCCGTCGGTCACCATGGCGACGTCGTCCCGCCAGACCACGATCCTTCGGTTGGGCGGGCGTTCCGTGGTCACCTCGTAGGAGTACCCGCCGGCCGCGGTGAGCACGGTGCAGCCGCGCTCGACCAGGGCGTCCTTCCACGCGGCGTAGGTCTCCCGGAGGTTGCGGGGGTGACCGGTGGCGAACATGACGCGTTCACGGCGTTCCGCGGCCAACGCCAACCGGTCGGCGAGGGCCTCCAGCGCGTCGATGGTCCGGTCCGGGTCGATCGTGTCGATCCCCCACACGTACTCCTCGTCGTCCACCACACCGCACCGCTTGCTCAGCAGTGAGAGGACCTCGCTGAAGGTCCAGTCGTGCGAGAAGGTCAGGCCGAACTGGTGATAGGGGTCCTTCTGGACGAGCCGTCGATAATGGCGCAGGTTGTTCTGCCGTGGGGTGTCGACATGCCCCGCGATCCCCGTGCGAACCAGATAGGTGATGAGTTCGGCGCGTGTCGGCGGCGTCACCTGCGTTCCCCTTCCTTTCCTGAGCGGCGATCGCGGTGACACGTCGGGCGGCCACCGAGGCGCCGACTCGCGTTCGCCCGGTATTCATCCCCTTCCTACCCGCCACGAGCCGGCCACTCCGCGAACACGCGGATTTCAACCATCGTGTGACCCGACGATCCGATCGAGTGGGATCGGAAGGTTCAGAGAGTGGGGTCGATACCGTGGCTGGGGAAGATCGCGGTGCGGGTGGCGTGGATGGCCCGGTCGATGGGGTCGCCCGGGTCGTAGCCGTTCTCGAAGGGTGTGAAGGTGACCTCGCGCCCGTCCGTCATGTACAGCGGCGCGAGTTCGCCGGTGCGCTCACGTACGAAGTCGCGCCACTTCTGCGGGGTCTCGCGGTCGGGGTCGATGGGGGCACCGGCCGCTTCGCCGAGCAGGTGACTCCAGGCCCTGGGCACGACGTGGACCAGGCCGTACCCGCCACCGCCGAACATCAGCCAACGACCGCCCGCGGTCTTGCGGGCCAGCTTGTGCAGTTCCTGGTAGGCGCGACGCTGCCCGTCCACGCTGAGCGTGAGGTTGGCCAGGGGGTCCAGCGCGTGGGTGTCGCACCCCTGCTGGGTCACCAGGATCTCCGGCTGGAACTCGTGCAGCAGCGGTGGGACGACCGCGTCGAAGGCGCGGTGCCAGCCGGTGTCGCCGGTGCCCGCGGGCAAGGCGACGTTCACGGCGTAGCCCTCCGCGTCCGGACCACCCGTCTCAGAGGCCTGGCCGGTGCCGGGGAACAGAGTCACCGGGGATTCGTGCAGGCTGATGGTGAGCACGCGCGGGTCGTTGTAGAAGGCCTTCTGGACGCCGTCGCCGTGGTGGACGTCCACGTCCACGTAAGCGATCCGCTTGGCCCCCTGCTCCAACAGCCAGGCGATGGCCAACGCGGGGTCGTTGTAGACGCAAAAGCCCCAGGCGTGTCCGCGCATGGCGTGGTGCAGGCCGCCCGCGATGTTCGCGGCGTGCGCGCTCTTTCCCGTCCACACCGACTCGGCGGCGGCCACCGAGGCGCCGGAGATCAGCGCGGCCGCGTCGTGCATGTCGGGGAAGACGGGATTGTCGACGGTGCCGAGCAGGTGTGTGTCGTCGGGTTGGAGGGTCTTGCCCGCCCGCTTGACCGCCTTGATGTAGGCGGGGTCGTGCACCAGGGAGAGCAGTTCGTCGGAGGCCGGCTCCACGTCGATCAGGTCCACGCCCGGCCCGTCGAAGACGCCGAGTTCACGACTGAGCGCCATGGTCAGTTCGACCCGGATCGGCGCCATCGGGTGCTGCGCCCCGAAGTCGTAGGTGGTGAGTCCTTCGTCCCATGCCACCCGAAGCGAGCAGGACGTGTGCCCTCCCATATGGTGACCCCCGTTCCAGGTGTACGTGCTCCGAAGCACACAGTACGCAAACCGGGTCCACCTCAGAACCTCGGGGCCCGCACGATGGTGACTCGTGCGGGCCCCGTTCGGTTTCCTCGTGGTCGTGAAACGCTCGGGATCACTCCATGTAGAAGCAGTCCGCGTACGTCTCCCCGGCCTTCATGTCGATGGTGTTGTGCAGGGGGCGGCTGGTGAAGCCGTCGACCGATCCGATGACGATCCGGTACTCGCCCGGGTCCAGCGTCAGGTCCATCGCGTTGGAGTCGCTGAGGCAGGAGGTGTCGGTGGGCGCGGAGGACGTGTCACAGCTGTCGCAGGGCTCGATGATGACCTCACCGTGCACCGCGTCAGGTCCGACGTAGAGGAAACGCATGTCCTCGTCGGTGTGGTTGACGTACTGGACCTCGACCTTGTCACCACCGCCGGTCTCCCAGGCGGTGCCGTCCAGGTCGCTCTCTCCGACGATGACCGCGAGGTCCATCTGCTGCTCGATGCGGCCGGCGCCGACGTGCCGCTCCAGGTCCTCGACCTCGTCGGCCTCGTGCTCGGGGTAGTCGGCGGCGAGGAACTCGACCTGCTCCTCCGCCTCGTCGAAGTTCCCCTCGTCGATCTGGTCCCAACCACACTGAAGGGCGGCGTTGGGACGCTCCTCCTCGATGCGGTCGGCGATCTCGGGCGCGGAGTCCCAGTTCAGACCGTCGAACATGCCGATCTGACCGAAGGCCCCGCACCAGCTCTCTTCGGCGTAGTCGCCGGTCGCCAGGTCGTACAGGTCGACCAGGGCCGCGGGCACCTCTCCCGCGGCGGGGGTGTCCGAGAAGTCCTCGGCCACGAAGGTGTAGGTCTCCTGGGCCTGGCGGAAGGCCTCCTCGACCTCCGAGGTCACCTCTCCGCTGTACAGCTCGTCGGCCTCCGTCGCGAGCTGGGAGGCGTAGTCCAGGTGGACCTCGGCGACGCTGCCGTCGGTGTCCTCCCACTGGGCGGACCCATGCGCGAAGTACTCGCTGTAGGACTCCAGGGCGTGGTCGTAGGCCTCGTTCTCCACGTCGGCCTGGGCGCGACGCAGCAGCTCACAGGCCTCCACGCCAGAACGTGCCCGGTTCATCAGGCTCGGGGACATGGAGAGTTGGAACCCGGCCTCGACCCCGTTGTAGGCGTCGATCGCGGCGTCGCAGTCACCACGCGCGTGAGCCGCGTCTGCCACCCGCAGGCGCCACTCACCGGCCTGCCACACCCCGACCAGCGAGGCGGCCATCACCAGCACCAGGCAGGCCGCCAGGATCATCGGCATGGGCTTGGCGGAGGGTTGTTGTCCCACGCCCATGAGCCGTCGGTCGTGCGAGCGGCCGGCGAACAGGCCGTGCACGACGGTGATCAGGATCCAGAAGAGCAGCGAGGGAACCCACACGAGCAGGTTGTCGGCCGCGCCGAGGATCGCCGCGGTGACCAGGAGTGCGAGCGTGACACCTACGTTGATCCCGAAGAACAGCCAACTGCGCAGGTAGAAGTAGCCCGCGCCGACCCCGGACAGGTTGAGCAGCGCGGCGCGCAGGCCCGATTTGGACTTGAACAGGCCGAGCGGGGGCAGGGGCGGCGGGCCGGGGGGACCACCATAGGGACCGGGGGGCGGCGGCATGCCCGGGCCTCCGGGGCCTCCGGGGCCGCCGGGTCCTCCGGGACCGCCCGGGGGCAGACCGCCGGCGCCCATCCCGCCAGGGGGCATTCCTCCGGGAGGCGGCGGACCACCCGGCGGCATTCCGCCCGGGGGTCCCGCGCTCGGAGGTCCGAAGTTCGGCTGTCCACCGCTCGGGGGGCCGAGCGGCGGCCGACCACCGGAGGGGGCTCCCCCCTGGGGTGGTGGTCCACCGGGTGGTGGTCCACCCGATGGCGGGCCGGCCGGTGGCGGGCCCGCCGCGGGCCGCCCTCCCGTGTTCGGCCCGGGAGGGGTCTGGCCGCCGGAGGGGTTCCCAGGGACCTGGGGGCCACTCGGAGCTCCGGGCGGGGGCGTGTTCGGCCCGGGCTGTCCGGGCTGTTGGGAAGGGTCCGATGGCGGTTGAGAGTTGGTCATGGGGCCCCGGAATCTGTGGAGGAGGTACTGGGAGTGCGTGGGGTGGAAGGAGGCGGGGTTCCACCCGCTCTGCCCGACTTTATGCATCCCATACGACGCCACTTCCAGCGCCCCTCGATCACGAACCGTTACGGATTTTTATGTGATTTACGTCACATACCCTGCGGTCAGTGCCCGGAGAGAGCCCTGCTCCGGTCCCTCGCGGCCTCGATCGCGTCGGTGAACGCGGTCCGCACACCGTGCCGTTCCAACTCGCGCAGGGCGGCGGCGGTGGTCCCACCCGGTGAGGTGACCGCTTCCCGCAGGACCACCGGGTGTTCTCCCGAGCCGTCGAGCATGGCGGCGGATCCGGTGATCGTCTGGCCGACCAACCGCTGTGCCGTGGCGCGCGGCATACCCATCGCCACTCCGGCCTCGATCATGGTCTCGGCGATGAAGTAGAAGTAGGCCGGCCCGCTCCCGGAGATCGCGGTCACGGTGTCCATGTGCTGCTCACCGACCCGGATCACCTCGCCGACCGTGCTCAACAACTCCTCGGCCCGGTCCAGGTGTTCGGTCCGCGTGTGCGCTCCGCCGGAGACGGCGGTCATCCCCTTCCCCATGAGGGCCGGGGTGTTGGGCATGGCCCGGACCACGGGGACACCGGAGGGCAGATGGCTCTCCAACACGGCGGTGGTCAGCCCCGCCGCGACCGAGATGACCAGTCGCTCCTCGGACAGGTGCGCGGAGACCTCGTCCAGCAGGGCGAGCATGTCCTGGGGCTTGAGGGCCAGGAGCAGGGTGCCGGCGCGCTTGACGGCGTCGAGGGCCGGCACGGTCTCGACCCCGTAGCGCGCGCGAAGCTCCGCGGCGTGCTCCTCGCGCGGTTCGGTGACCAGGACGTCCCCTGGGGAACGGTCCTTGGCCAACAGCCCGGCGAGCAGTGCCTCGCCCATCTTGCCTGCGCCGATGATCGCGATCATGAAGGGGTCCTCTCTGCGGATCCCTCCACGCTAACCGTCCCGCCGGGCCGAGGTGGACCACACGTCCCAACCCGTGGACAACCTCTCCGGGGCGGTGGCGACGGGTGCCTCAGTCCGGGTCGACGGTGCCCTCGTCGTCGACGGCCCCGCCCTCGTCCACGGCGAAGCGTCGCGGCGGCGCCTGGGGGCGGCGGCGCAGCAGCGCGATCCGCTCACGACGGCCCAGCGCGGGTTCGGGCTCGCGTGGTCCGGCGAAGTGCAGTCGGGTGAAGGCCAGCGCCTCGGCCAACTCGCGCATCCGGGTCTGCCGATCGGGGGCCTTGCGGGTGCTCACCTCCAGGACGAGCTGACCTTCGTACCGGTTGCCCGCCAGGTGTTCGAGGAGTTCGGCCACGGGCTGGCTCCCCCGCCCGGGGATGAGGTGCTCGTCCAGGTTCTGGCCGCCCAGACCGTCGGCGACGTGCACGTGGGAGAGGCGATCGCCCAACCGCTTGGCCATGTCCATCGCGTCGGAACCGGACATGGCGGTGTGCGACAGGTCGAGGGTCACGTCGGCGTAGTCGCGGTCGAGCGGGTTCCAGCTCGGGGCGTAGGGGACGACCTCTCGGTCGCGCACCCGGACCGGGTACATGTTCTCCACCGCGAAGACCACGTCGGTCTCGTCCTGCATGCGGGAGACGCCGATCTCGAAGTCCTTGGCGTATTCGCGCTGCCAGCGGAAGGCCGGGTGGACCACGATCGCCTTGGCCCCGAGGGCCTCGGCCATCTCCTTGGAACGGACGAGCTTGCCCCAGGGATCCTTGCCCCACACCCGTTGGGTGAGGACGAGGCAGGGCGAATGGACTGCGGTGACGGGCATCTGGTGGTAGTCCGAGAGGCGCCGGAGGAGTTCGATGTCCTGGCTGGCCGGGTCGGAGGAGACGAGCACCTCCACACCGTCGTACCCCAGCTTCGCCGCGATCTCGAAGGCGGCCGGGGTCTTCTCCGGGTAGACCGACGCCGTCGATAGGACCACGGGCGCGTCTGGGACCTGGATAGGGCTCACAGGTTCCAGGGTATGCGCTTTCGGCGTCCTTGGGGCGACCGGGTACGCCAACGCGGCGTGGCGAGGGACCTTCGTCCCGACCGTTCCGGCGCACTCCCGTGAAAGGGGCCGACGGCCGTGGCCCCTGTGGGCGACGACCGTCGGGAAGAGTGACGGGGCCGGAGCGGCTACAGCCGCACACCTCCGGCGAGGTTGTAGCGCGTCACCGCGCGCTCTCCGACCTTGCCGCCGGAACTCGGGGCGTCGATCATGCGGCCGCCTCCGAGGTAGATGGCGACGTGGTAGGCGTAACCGCCCGAGTCGGTCCAGTAAAGGAGATCACCGCGCTCGGCGTTGGCGTAGGAGACACGGGTTCCGGAGGCGACCTGGTCGTGGGCGATGCGGGGCAGGCTCACACCCGCCTTCCCGAAGGCGTGCTGTACGAGCCCGGAGCAGTCGAAGGAGCCGGGGCCGGTGCCGCCCCAGCCGTAGGGTTTGCCCGTCTGGGCCTCCGCGGCGCCGATGGCCTTCTCGATGGCGGACGAGGTGAGTGCCTGGTGGACACGTTCCGGTCCGCTCTGCTGCGCGGCGGCGACCGGAGCGGTCGGCTGATGGGGCTGGGAGAGCGCCGGTGCGGTCCCGGTGGCCAGGGCCGCCGCGGCGAGCGCGGCGACGACGAGTGCCCGCTTTCCCCGACGGTGCGCCCCGACGGTGACGGCCTGCTGTTCCGGGTCCGTGATGGAACGGCAGGCCCGCGTTTGCTCGTGGTGTCGCGGTAGGCACATGTGGTGACCCTCCTCGATCGACCGGGGCGGACCACGCCGCTGTGACGTGGATCTCCCACCACCGGCCCATCACCATTGGTCACATATTGATTACGTTAAGTCACTCTCCGTGATTCAGGCGATCCCCAAGAACGGTAAAGACTGCTTGACCCCGGCGGACATTTCGGTCGGAGAAGTACCAACCGAACACCATCCACCGGGGTCATCACCGGGGACCAAGGGTCATTGGAACCCAGGGCGCGTTCCGTGGACGCCGCCCTAGGGGGCCGGGACCCCGAGGGCGTCACGGACGAAGTCGGTCGTCGCCTGCATGCCCAGGTTGTTCGGGTGGACCGGAGCACCGTCCTCGGGGATCAGCCCCTCGACCCAGCGGGTGTCCGACCCCTGGCAGACGTCGTGACCCCGCTCGAAGGTGTCCACGAAGACCGCGCCGTGGGCCGCGGACTCCTCGGCGATCATCGTGTTGAGCGCGGTCTGCGCCTCGTCCAGGAACGGGACGTCACCACGGGCGATCGGCGTGCTCGGCCAGCAGCCGCCGCTCTCCGGCATGATCTGGAGGTACCCGACGGCGAGCACGGTCGCGTTCGGGCTGCGCTCGGCGATGTCGGCGTAGACCTGGGACACCTCGCCTCGCATCCCCTCGATCCGGTCGTCCAGCTCGGTGCCGTAGTGGTCGGCGCAGGGGCTGCCCACCGGGTTGCTCAGGCTCTGCTTGGCACACTCCACGAGCATCTCGGAGAAGCCGAAGTCGTTGCCGGCGATCCCGACCGTGACCAGGTCGGTCTCGGGGCGAAGGGCGTCGAGCTGCGGTTCGGTGTCGTCGAACTGCTTCTCGTACAGGTGGCTCATCACCGCGCCGGAACAGCTGACGTCGGTGATCTCCTCGATCCCCAGCTCCTCGGCGAGGCGCTTGGGGTAGTTGACGGACGACTGCATGCAGCCCAGCAACGGCATCTGCGCACTCACCATGGGGCCGGCGGTGAAGGAGTCACCGATGGCCACGTAGTGCGAGTAGGCGGCGGTCTCGGCGTCGTCGGCCGCGGCGGGCGCCGATGCCATCGTGACGCCCAGTGCCGCGATGGCGACGGGGGCGACGATCCGGGCCAGACGGCGCCGGAGCCCGGTACGGGAGCGGTGGGGGGTGGGGGATTCGTGTGAGCGGGACACGAGGGACTTCCTCTCGAAGGAGCGGGGGACAGGAATTGTCAGATACCGCCGGGGAGTGACTCCCCACACATTCTCTAACATGATTTACCGGATTCATGACCTAACTCGTAGGTAACTTTCATGTGTCTCCCTCGGAATTCCGGTGGCCGCGGAGCACCTGTGGACGACGCTCCACGCATGTCACCGGCACCCGTTAGCGTGGCGACCATGGCAAAAGCAGTGAAGACCTCGTTCCGGTGCGTCGAGTGCGGCTGGAGCACCCTCAAATGGGTCGGGCGCTGCGGTGAGTGCCAGGCATGGGGCACCGTCGAGGAGGCCGGGGCGCCCGCCCCCAGCGCCGTCGCGCCCGCCCCCGTCACCGCCAGGGCCCGCCCCATCACCGAGATCAGCGTGGAGACCGCCGAGGCGATCCCCACCGGCGTGGACGAACTCGACCGCGTCCTGGGCGGCGGCGCCGTCCCCGGCGGGGTGGTGCTGCTGGCCGGTGAACCCGGTGTGGGCAAGTCGACCCTGCTCCTGGAGGTCGCCGCGATGCGCGCCGCCGACGCTCCGGTCCTGTACATCACCGGCGAGGAGTCGGCCGGGCAGGTACGGCTGCGCGCCGAACGCCTGGGCGCCCTCTCCGAGCGGCTGTACCTGGCCGCGGAGACCTCGGTGGCGACCCTGGCCGCCCACGTGGACGCGGTCGCGCCGAAGCTGCTCATCGTCGACTCCGTGCAGACCATGGTCTCCCCCGAGGCATCCGGCGTCCCCGGCGGTGTCACCCAGATCCGCCAGGTCTCCGGCGCCCTCATCCAGATCGCCAAGGAACGCAACATCGCCACCGTGCTGGTCGGCCACGTCACCAAGGACGGTTCCATCGCCGGCCCCCGGATGTTGGAGCACCTGGTCGACGTCGTCCTGCACTTCGAGGGCGAACGCCACTCCCAGTTGCGACTGCTGCGCGCGGTCAAGAACCGCTACGGCCCCACCGACGAGATCGGCGTGTTCGAGCTGAGCGACAAGGGCATCGAGGGCCTGCCCGACCCCAGCGGGCTGTTCCTCTCCGATCGCACCGATCCGGCCCCGGGCACCTGCGTCACCGTCACCCTGGAGGGGCGGCGCCCCCTCATCACCGAGGTACAAGCGCTGGTCGCGCCCTCACCGCTGCCGGCTCCGCGCCGCGCCACCTCCGGCCTGGACACCTCACGGGTGAACATGATCCTGGCCGTGTTGGAGAAGCGTTCGGGCATGAAGCTCGCCAACCTGGACGTCTACGCCTCCACCGTGGGCGGTGTGAAACTGACCGAACCCGCCGTCGACCTGGCGCTGGCCATCGCCGCCGGCGGCTCCCACAACGACATCGCCCTGCCCAAGGGGTTCGTGGCCATCGGCGAGGTCGGGCTGGCCGGGGACGTACGTTCCGTCCAGGGGGTACGCCGCCGGGTGGCCGAGGCGCAGCGCCTCGGTTTCACCCAGGCGGTCGTACCGAAGGGCTTCGGCGACCCCATCCCCGGCATCCGCGTTCACGAGGCCGAGGAACTGAAGGACGCCCTGAAGTGGATCGCCAAGAGCCGCCGCAAGAAGGGCGCCCCGGACAGGCCGAAGGACACCAAGAAGCAGGCGCGTCCGAAGCTCACCATCGCCGAGGAACCCCCGTTCTGACGGGCCGGGGCGCCACGTCCGCGATCAGAAGGCGAAGACCGCGCCCTTGGCCTGGCTCAGGAGGCATTCGTTTCCGAAGGTCTCCTCGTAGCGCTCTCCCCCACCGTCGGCGACCACGGTCACCGGTCGGTGGATCATGGTGCAGGCTCCACCGGTTCCGGTCTCGACGTCGGAGACCCGCCCGCCGGCCTCCCCGATGAGGTCACAGGCCGCCTCGGCCTCCGGGTGCGTCCCTCCGGCCGGTCCGCACTCCAGGACCACCGAACGGATCGGTGTGGTCCCGGTGGTCTCGGCCCCACCCGGCGACGCGGGAGAGAGGCGGAGTTCGTAGCTCGTGGCCTCGGCCTGCGCGGGCGAGGCCAGGGAGAGGGCGAGGGCGGTGGCTGCGACGAGCCCCAGGGCTGTCCTCATGGTTTCACTCCAACGACGACGAGATCAGGTCACCACGAATCGTAGTGACCTGATGACGAAGAGTCCTGGTGTTCGTGAAAACCGGTGTGCCGACTTCGTGCCCCGGGCGTAGCGCCCTCAGGCCTTGAGCTGGAAGACCAGTTGGTCCACGCCGCTGACGATGTCGCCCCGGAGGTTGGCCTTGTACCAACCGGCCTGGGCCTGCGACGAGGTCGACCGGCAGTCGGTGAAGGAACGGTCCCGCTCCCAGGTGATCGTGTAGTCGTGCGGGCGGCCCTGCTCCAGCTGGCGTTCCTGGGCGGCCTTGCCCTCCACGCAGTCCGCGGTGGAGTAGATCCGGTCCTCGCCGGAGTGCACGATCAGTTCGAGTGCCTCCGGTCCCACGTCCACGGTGCAGGTCTGTTCGCCGACGTTGACCACGGAGACCTTGAACCCGGGATCGGTGTCGGCCCCGTAGGCCTCCCGGTCGGCCTCGGCGAAGTCGAAGGAGACCACCACGTCCTGCGGACGGCAGGGGTCCTCGGGCTTCTCGGGCGCGGCGGCCTCGGCGGAGTCACCACCGGAGGAACCCTCCTCCGATTCCTCGTCCTCACCCTCGTCCTCGCCCTCGGAGGGTTCGTCGGACGGTGACGGGGAGGCGTCCTCCTCCGGTTCCTCGGAGGCCTCCTCGGAAGGCTTCTCCTCGGGCTCACTGGGGGAGGGCGAGGGGTCCTCGACGCCCGCCTGGTTGCTGCCCGACGTGTTCTCGCTCTCGGAGGGACTACAGGCGTAGGCGATCAGCGCGAACAACAGCAGCACGCCGATCAGCACGAAGGCTCTGCGCCTCCAGTAGATGTCCTTGCCGACGGGTGCGGTGTGTCCGGTACTTGACGCCATGGGCCGTAGTATTGCGGTTTTGTGCGCCCCCCATCCACTCAACCCGCCGATTTGCCGTTAAAGATGAGCGATAACCCTTACAGCACCGCAGTTCTGGCGTGGTACGAGACCAACGCCCGCGACCTTCCCTGGCGTCGCCCGGACGCCTCCCCTTGGTCGATCCTGGTCAGCGAGATCATGCTCCAGCAGACCCCGGTCGTCCGAGTCCTGCCTGCTTGGGAGGCGTGGATGGAACGCTGGCCCACCCCCGCCCACCTGGCGAAAGAACCCTCGGGCGAAGCCGTGCGCATGTGGAATCGGCTGGGGTACCCACGCCGCGCCCTGCGTCTGCACGCCTGCGCGGTGGCCATCACCGAGGAGCACGGCGGCGAGGTCCCCGACGACCACGCCACCTTGTTGGCCCTTCCGGGTATCGGTGTCTACACCGCGGCGGCGGTGGCGAGCTTCGCTTACGGGCAGCGGCACGCCATTCTGGACACCAACGTTCGGCGTGTCCTGGCCAGGGCCGAAACCGGGGTCGAGTACCCGCCGAAAACCCAGACCAAGGCGGAGGTCGCCCTGGCCGAGTCACTGCTGCCGCCGCTGCCGTCGGTGGCCGCCCGCTGGGGCGTGGCCGTGATGGAGCTGGGAGCCCTGGTGTGCACCGCCCGCTCCCCGCGCTGCGCCGACTGCCCCATCGCCGGTCAGTGCGCCTGGCGGCTGGCCGGCCGCCCCGCCTACGACGGACCGCCCCGGCGCGGTCAGACCTACGCCGGGACCGACCGCCAGGTGCGCGGCAAACTCCTGGCCGTCCTGCGCGACTCCACGGAACCCGTCGCCAAGTCGGCCCTGGACGCCGTGTGGGACGACCACGTCCAACGCGAACGCGCCTTGGACGCGCTCATCGACGACGGCCTGGTCGATCCGCTCGGGGACGGCCGTTTCGCCCTGCCCGGCTGAGGCCCTCGGACACGTGACCGGGGCCCTCGAACGGCGAGGTCAGTTCATCCGGGCGTCGACGGTCTCGGGGTCGAAGTCGGCGTCGTTGCCGTCGTAGGCACCACTGCACGGCGCGCCCGGTTCGGGGGCCGCGGGGCTCTGCTCGTACTCGCGCAGGAAGTCGCCGATCCGTTCGTCCGAGGCGTCCTCCAACTGGATCTGGGCGCCCCAGGCCGAGGCCACGATCGGCGTGGGAAGGTCCTCCATCGGGCTGACCAGAACGTACGAGCCGGGCGCGTGGTAGGAGGCCAATTGTTCGACCTGGCCCGAGTCCAGCGACGGATCGTAGGTGATCCAGACCGTGCCGTGCTCCAGGGAGTGGACCGCGGCCTCGGTCAGCACCGGCTCGTCGTAGACGCCACAGTTCTGCCAGAAGGGGTAGTGCTCGCCGCCGACCGGAGGGTGTTGCGCGTAGTCGACGGTCTCTGCGGGATCCACGTGCTCGGCGGACAGCCCCTCGAAGAGTTGGACCTCGCCCTGGCCGTCCCCGCTCGCACCGCTCTCACCCGGGTCGGCGTCGCCGGGATCACCCATGGCCCACCACAGCCCGAGGCCCGTGACACCGATCAGGACGATGGCGAGGGCGCTTCCACCGATCACCCAGGGCAGCGCGCCGCCGCGCTTGCGCGGTGGGCCCTGGTAGGGGTATCCGGGCGGGCCCGCCGGCGGGTGTCCGGGCGGAGGCCCCTGCGGCGGGTACCCGGGCGGCGGAGCGCCTTGGGGCGGGTATCCCGGCGGAGGCCCCTGAGAAGGTGGCCCCTGCGGCGGCCCCTGGTGCGAGGGAGCGCCGTGCGGACCCTGAGGTGGGTACGAGCCGGGGAACGGTTCCTGGGGCCGCTGGGGGCCGTTCTGGTGGGGATCATTCGGTGAGGACACTGGGGCACCCTACCCCGCGGCCCTCCCCCGGGCATGGGAAAGGGGGCACCCCCGAAGGGATGCCCCCGTTCGTACCGGCGCTCGGCCGGCCGATGTCCCTACTCGCCCTTGGCGGCGGACTCCACCTCGGGGGTGTCCGGAACCGCGGCGGGCTTCGGCACACCCTTGAAGGTGAACTTGGCGTCCGTGCCCTCGCCCTCGGCGTCGATCACCACGATCTGGCCGGCCTTGAGGTCACCGAACAGGATCTTCTCGGACAGCTGGTCCTCGATCTCCCGCTGGATCGTGCGACGCAGCGGACGCGCGCCCAGCACCGGGTCGAACCCACGCTCGGAGAGGACCTTCTTGGCGTTCGACCGAAGCTCGATGCCCATGTCCCGCTCCTTGAGCCGGGAGTCCAGGTTCGTGATCATCAGGTCGACGATCTGGAAGATCTCCTTCTGGGTCAACTGGTGGAAGACGATGACGTCGTCCACACGGTTGAGGAACTCGGGCCTGAAGTTGGTCTTCAGCTCCTCGTTGACCTTGGCCTTCATCCGCTCGTAGTTGGTGGTGGCGTCGTCCTCCTTGGCGAAGCCCATGGCCTGGCCCTTGGAGATGTCACGCGTACCCAGGTTGGTCGTCATGATGATGACCGTGTTCTTGAAGTCGACGTTGCGACCCTGGGCGTCGGTGAGACGACCCTCCTCCAGCACCTGCAGGAGCGAGTTGAAGATGTCGTTGTGGGCCTTTTCGATCTCGTCGAACAGGACCACGGAGAACGGCTTGCGGCGCACCTTCTCGGTGAGCTGGCCGCCCTCTTCGTAACCGACGTAGCCGGGAGGCGAACCGAACAGCCGCGAAACGGTGTGCTTCTCCATGAACTCGGACATGTCGAGCTGGATCAGCGCGTCCTCGTCCCCGAAGAGGAACTCCGCGAGGGTCTTGGACAGCTCGGTCTTACCCACACCGGACGGACCGGCGAAGATGAACGAACCACCGGGACGCTTGGGGTCCTTCAGGCCCGCGCGGGTCCTGCGGATGGCCTGCGAGAGCGCCTTGATGGCGTCCTCCTGGCCGATGACCCGCTGGTGCAGCTCGTCCTCCATGCGCAGCAGGCGCGAGCTCTCCTCCTCGGTCAGCTTGAAGACCGGGATGCCGGTGGACGCGGCCAGGACCTCGGCGATGAGCTCCTCATCGACCTCGGCCACGACGTCCATGTCGCCGGCCTTCCACTCCTTCTCCCGCTGCGCCTTCTTGTTGAGCAGCTGCTTCTCGTCGTCGCGCAGGGACGCGGCCTTCTCGAAGTCCTGCTCGTCGATGGCCGATTCCTTGTCGCGGCGCACCTTGGCGATCTTCTCGTCGAACTCGCGCAGGTCCGGCGGAGCGGTCATCCGACGGATGCGCATCCGCGAACCGGCCTCGTCGATGAGGTCGATCGCCTTGTCCGGCAGGAAGCGGTCGCTGATGTAGCGGTCCGCGAGCTGCGCGGCGGCCACGAGCGCGCTGTCGGTGATGGAGACCCGGTGGTGGGCCTCGTACCGGTCGCGCAGACCCTTGAGGATCTCGATGGTGTGCTTGGTGGTGGGCTCGTCGACCTGGATCGGCTGGAAACGGCGCTCCAGCGCGGCGTCCTTCTCCAAGTACTTGCGGTACTCGTCGAGCGTGGTCGCACCGATGGTCTGCAGCTCACCCCGGGCCAGCATGGGCTTCAGGATGGAAGCGGCGTCTATGGCACCTTCCGCCGCCCCCGCGCCGACCAGCGTGTGCAGCTCGTCGATGAAGAGGATGATGTCACCGCGGGTGCGGATCTCCTTGAGCACCTTCTTGAGGCGCTCCTCGAAGTCACCGCGGTAGCGGCTGCCCGCGACCAGGGCGCCCAGGTCGAGGGTGTAGAGCTGCTTGTCCTTGAGCGTCTCGGGGATCTCCCCCTTGACGATCTTCTGCGCCAGCCCCTCGACGACCGCCGTCTTACCGACGCCGGGCTCACCGATGAGGACCGGGTTGTTCTTGGTCCTGCGGGACAGGACCTGCATGACCCGCTCGATCTCGTTGTCACGACCGATGACCGGGTCGAGCTTGGACTCGCGAGCGGCCTGCGTCAGGTTGCGGCCGAACTGGTCCAGTACCAGCGAGGTGGAGGGTGTGGACTCGGAGGAGGCTCCGGTGGCCTGCGGCTCCTTGCCCTGGTAACCGTGCAGCAGCTGGATGACCTGCTGGCGGACCCGGTTGAGGTCGGCGCCCAGCTTGACGAGGACCTGGGCGGCGACGCCCTCGCCCTCGCGGATCAGGCCCAGCAGTATGTGCTCGGTACCGATGTAGTTGTGACCGAGCTGAAGCGCCTCGCGCAGCGACAGCTCAAGGACCTTCTTGGCCCGGGGGGTGAAGGGAATGTGCCCCGACGGAGCCTGTTGGCCCTGGCCGATGATCTCCTCGACCTGCTGCCGAACCGCTTCGAGGCTGATCCCAAGACTCTCCAGGGCCTTGGCGGCGACACCCTCACCCTCGTGGATGAGGCCGAGCAGGATGTGCTCCGTACCGATGTAGTTGTGGTTGAGCATCCTGGCTTCTTCCTGAGCCAGAACCACCACTCGCCGCGCGCGGTCGGTAAACCTCTCGAACATGTCTCGTCGCTCCTCTACAGAGCGGTCAGGCAGGGACGGTCGATACCGACCCGACTCTTCCGCATATAGGCCCCACAGGGATAACCGCCCCGGGGAGCGCTGTCGCACCGCTCGTCCTCACCGACCATGGCCGGCTCGGACGAACATCTCCCGCACGACCGACCGCAGCCGTCCGTGCCAGAGACTTTCCCCGACGATAGGGCGTTCACCCAACATCCAACTACCAATTGCCGCGTCAGATTTCCCTGTACGCCGAAGGCGAACGGCCCGGGCATCCCATCCATCACGAGAGTGCCCGGGCCGCACGTGCGTTAGCCCCATTATCGGCTCTTAGCGAACAAGCCGAAGCGTGTTGTTCTTCGAGCGGAATTGGTCCGCGGATGTCGATGCTTCCGACCCGACCGGGTCGGTGGCCCATAGGGGCGGCGGCCCACGATGGGACCGCCACGCACCGGACCACCGAATGCGCGGTCTGCTCATGGATCGGAGTGCGTCGAGGTCGGGCCAAACAGGAGCGGGGACCGCGTGCCCGCGGCGCGGGGTGTCCTCCAACGAACGGTCTCCGCACCGGCTTGGCGCTCACGACCGAGCGGCTCCGCCCGATTCCACCGACAATCCTCGCCTCCCCCGTTATCCCCTGCGTCCGGTGGATCACGGTCCGTTCGATGACGGACCGAAGCCTGCCGGAGGATCGGGTGCGACGTCGGCGGGACTCAGGTCGAAATTCGATCAAGACCTGACAACATTTCGGCGGACCGAGCCGACGGCGAAATCAGCCCTTGATGGCCTCATATTCGGCGACGATGGCGGCGGGGATACGGCCACGCTCATTGACCGGCTTCCCCGCGGCCTTCGCCCAGGCGCGAATCTCGGCGCTGCGCTCACGGCTCGGGGCATTCCGGCTTCCACGCCGAGCGCCGCCACGACCCTGCTTCGCGGGGGCCTTACGAGAGGCCTCGACGAACGGGCTAAGGGCCTCGCGGAGCTTGCCGGCATTATCCGCGCTGAGGTCGATTTCGTACGTCGACCCGTCGAGACCGAACGTCACCGTCTCCTCGGCCTCACCGCCGTCGAGGTCGTCCACCAGGAAAACCTGGACCTTCTGTGCCATGGAATCAAACCTTTCAGAAGAGAGGTGTCTGTAGCACCTGAATATAAAGCTATCTCGCGGGAACGCGAAAGACAATTCCCGACGCGATGAAATCGACGTCGTCCACCGGACGAGGATTCGGGGTCACCGGAACCGCACGGGGCACATGAGTAGGCCCGCGCTCACGGGTCCCCCGACGCCGGGGAGTCGCGATGGCCGGGTCGAACCGGCAGCGTATCTAACGCCCCTCGGATTCGGTGCGTTCGCCATCCTGGGTAATCGGCGTCTCGTTCGTCGCCTTGGTCTCCTCGACCTTGGCCGCGCCCTTGTCACCCGCGCTGTCATCCGAGGTGGCGTCCTCGTCGACCAGGCTTCCGTCCATCCGCCTCGGAGCCATCTCCCTGCGGAGCAGCTTGATGACGAAGGCACAGAAGACGGTCCCGACAACCACCGGTGGGATGAGCGCGGACAATACGTCGATCAGCCCAGGGGGAAGCACCGATGACAAAAAGTCACCCATCGAAGCGCCCTACCCTTCCTGGTTGTTACTTATTGCAGCAAATACCCGACTCAGTGTCGGGCCGGTCCGGGGGGATGGCGCGCCGGTGGGCCCGGGCAATCGCATACCAGACATCATAGACATCGTTTGCCCCCGGTTCGACACCGGACGTACCGAAGAGGTCTCGTCAAAGCCCTTGGGCGGCCAATGTCCGATCGGTTGTTCCCGCCCCGCACCGGTTCGCGGACGGAAGGTGAGGAGCGGCCACTCGATGGAAGCGAAAAACGCGCGATCCCGTCATCTCATCGGTAGTCGACGGACCCCGCCGCCCCGGCGGACGCAGGTACACATTACCCGCCCTCTTCCACTCCCATACCCCCGGTGCACTTAAGCGCTCGATCTCTCCACCACATGGACCCGATGCCCGGGGACGTATGGCCGGCGGGTACCTATCGACACCCGAAACCTTTAGCGCGAGGCACCTACGGGGTCATCGTCGAGATGTACAAGCATCCTCGTGTTCCCGAGAGTGTTGGGTTTGACCCGCTCCAGGTCGAGGAATTCCGCGACACCCTCGTCATAGGAACGTAGAAGTTCCTCGTACACACGGAAGGAGACCGGAGTGCCCTGGATCGGGACAAAGCCGTGTCGGGCGAAGAAACCGGTCTCGAATGTCAGGCAGAACACACGACGCACACCCAGCCCGCGGGCCGTATCGAGCAATGCGGTCACGATTCGGTGACCCACGCCGAAACCACGCAACGCGGGATCGACCGCGACCGTGCGGACCTCCGCGAGGTCCTCCCAAAGAACGTGCAGCGCCCCGCAGCCGACCACGGAGAGGCCCTCTCGCTCGGACACGGGATCCTCGGGTCCGTCGGAGGCGGTCTCCACCTCGGCCACCCAGAACTCCTGGACGTCCTCATAGAGGTTGACCGTGCTCTTGGAGAGCACACGGCGGTCGACGGAGTAGGTGTCGACGAGGCGGCGAATGTGGGTGACGTCGGACGTACGCGCCCGACGCACCCGAACATGACGAACGGGCATAGCCGGACCAGACTACGCCTTCACGACCTCCGACCGGAACGCTCTTCCACCGGTGGGGCGCGCTGGCGCGCGGGGCCGGTATGCCCGTATGTGTCACCCGGGCGTCTCCCGGGCGTGGTCGGCTCAGATGAGCTGACGCCTCGCGGCCCAGACGACCGCCTCGATGGGTGTGTTCACTCCGAGTACGTCACAGATGTTGCGAATGCGACGTCGCAGGGTTCGAGCACTGAGCTCTAGGTGCCGCGCGGCCACTTCGGTGGTGACACCCGTGGCGATCTCGGCGAGCAGTTCCAGCTCTTCGTGGCCCAGTTCGACCGGGGTGTACACGCCCGATTGGGCGTGCTCCCGCCGGCCCTGCAGGGGAACCACGTTCTCCCGGGGGGCTCGTATGAGGCTCTGGTCCTCAACGGCACGGCGTACGAGTGTGGCCTGTTCCACTCCGTCCTCCCTCATTCATATGAGTGCGGAACATCGACTCATCGACCGAAGGGCGCATCCGACCGGCTGTCGGCGCGTGGTGAGTCCCGGCCACCCGACCCTCCCCGACGAACCCCTCTGGCACAGGGGTTGGGGGCGGTAGGGAGCACGAGACACACGTGATGCCAGGGATGTTGTGGTCTGGGACGGACAGACCACACCGTGGCTACGTGTGCGGGGGACGCTGGACCGGTCCTCGGTCCGACATCCCGGCTCACCGTTCTTCTCGATCCACTTCGGCGAACTCACGGACCAAGGTCCGCTCTCAGCACGCTAGGCCGCTCCGTTGTTACCGTCAAGGGCCGATAAATGACCATGCGTGATGGACAATGGACACTGGGTCGCAATGCCATGGAAGATGAAATACCCCTCCGGCGCTGACCTGCGTAAACAATCTTCACCCGAGAACGGTGCCGCGCACACCGGAACCCCTCGGAAAAAGAAGGTTCTGGCCGGGTGGCCATCTCGACCTGACCGGAAGTTTGTTCCCTATACCCGGAAGGTGAGCGACATCTCGTGCCTTAGGCCACATTCCTCCAGGTGGCCGAAGCGACGAACGAGGGCCGCCGCTTCGATGCCGCGACGGCCCCCTGACTTCTTTCGGTCATCCCGTAACGGGATTCCCTCTGCACCTATTCATCCCAAAGCAGGGTCAAGGTGCGCGACGTTACTCCCCGGACGGCTTCACGATCGGGAAAAGGACGGTTTCCCGAATGTTCTTACCGGTGAAGGCCATCAGCAGTCGGTCGATACCCACACCCACACCACCGGTCGGCGGCATGCCGTACTCCAGCGCCCGCAGGAAGTCCTCGTCCAACTGCATCGCCTCGGGGTCGCCCTCGGCCGCCATCAGCGACTGCTCGGTGAGTCGACGGCGCTGCTCGACCGGGTCGACCAGTTCCGAGTAGCCCGTGCCCAGCTCCATGCCGAAGCCGATGAGGTCCCACTTCTCGGTGAGCAGCGGGTCCTCACGGTGCGGGCGGGTGAGCGGGCTCGTCTCCACGGGGTAGTCGCACACGAACGTGGGCTGGACCAGGGTGTGCTCCACCAGCTCCTCGAAGACGTGCTCGACGAGCTTGCCCTGACCCCAGGCGTGGTCGAACTCCACACCCTTGGCCTGGGCCGATCGACGGACCTCCTCGATCGGGGTGCGCGGGGTGACCTCGGTCCCCAGGGCCTCGGATACCGCCCCGTAAAGGGTGATCCGCGGCCACTCCCCGCCCAGGTCGAAGGTCTGGCCGTCACGTTCGATCGTGGTGGAGCCGTAGACGGCGCGGGCCGCGTCCTGGATCAGGTTCCGGGTGATGTCGGCCATCACGTTGTAGTCCGCGTACGCCTGGTAGAACTCCAGCATCGTGAACTCGGGGTTGTGCGTGGAGTCCGCGCCCTCGTTCCGGAAGTTCCGGTTGATCTCGAAGACCTTCTCCAGGCCGCCCACGACCAGCCGCTTGAGCGACAGTTCCGGGGCGATGCGCAGGTACAGGTCCATGTCGTAGGCGTTGATGTGCGTGGTGAACGGACGCGCCGTGGCGCCACCGTGCACCCGCATCAGCATGGGGGTCTCGACCTCGATGAAGTCGCGGTCGCTCAGGCCGTCCCGGATCGCGCGGATGGCGGCCGAGCGGCGACGCACCATCTGCTGGGAGTCGGGGTTGACGATGAGGTCCACGTAGCGCTGACGCACGCGGGCCTCGGGGTCGGTCAGGCCCTTGTGCTTCTCCGGGAGCGGACGCAGGCACTTGGCCGTCAGCGTCCAAGAGCTCACCAGGATGGACAGCTCACCGCGGCGAGAGGTGATGACCTCGCCCTCCACACCCACGTGGTCACCGAGGTCGATGTCGGCCTTCCAGGCGTCCAGGCTCTCCTTGCCGACCTGGTCCAGGGACAGCATGATCTGCACGTCCCCGGTCTCGTCGCGCAGGGTGGCGAAGCAGAGCTTGCCGCCGGTGCGGTAGAGCATGACGCGGCCGGCGATGGCGACCTTGTCCCCTGTGTGGGTGTCGGGCTCCAGGCCCTGGTGTTTGTCGCGCACAGGGCCGATCGACATGGTCCGCGGGTAGTTCACGGGGAAGGGGTCGATGCCCTCCTCCCGGAGCCGGTCCAGCTTCTGCCGCCGGACTCGCATCTGTTCGGGCAGGTCGTCGTAGGTGTCGTCGTGCGCGTCATTCACGGGCCCGATCCTACCCGTGTCGAACACTCCCACCGACCGGATCGGGCCCATGCGCGAGAGGCTCAGCGCAACCCCACCACCACCCGGCTCCGGCCCTCGTTCCCGGTGTGGACGAACACGGTCTCGTGGACCGGGACGAAGAGCGCCCCCGCCACGTTCGGCCGACCACCGGCCAGGTCCTCCCCGTCCAGGGGGATCGATCTCGGTTCGGCGTCGTCCCAGGGGTGGACCGCCATCTCCCATCCGGAATCACCGGAGACCAGGCGGATCACGACGTCCTCCAGGAACAACGCCTCGGACACGGGCCGGTCCTCGGCGACCGGCAACGATCCCGTGGCGCGTGTCCCATCGCCGTCCCAGTCCCGCTCCACGAACCGGACGAGGTCTCCGTCCCGAACCGACACCGTGAACGAGTCCGCGCTCACACCCGCGAACTCGGCACCGGCCCAGAAGGGTTCGGGGCCCTCGTACAGGACCTCCCCCGTGGTCAGATCGGCGACCAGGTCCCCCTCCGGCGTGTACACGGCGCTCTCGTCCGCCGAGACCCGCAGGTCCCTCGGTTCGGGGATGGAATGATCCTCCGACCACACGTGAGCCATCGGTACCCGCCAGAGCTCTCGCCCGGTGCTCGCGTCCAGAGCCACGATCAAACCGTCGAGGTCCGCGTCATCGATCCGCCTCCCCCGGTCATCGCGGTCGACTCCGCAGACGAGCGGCAGCAGGATCGTCTCCTCGACCCGCGCGGTGTCGTCGGACCAATGCCGGCTCGACCCGAAGTCGCACCCGTCCTCAAACTCGTACTCCCACGAGTGCTCCGCGTACCCAGTGTCGTGCCGCACCTCCCCGTATCCGAAGCGCAGGGTGCCCGTGTCCGTCCGCTCGAATTTCGCCGGATCCATCTCGAAGGCGCGCTTCCCAACCCAAAAGTACGCCGTCGACTCCATTTCTCCGGTGGCCACGTCCAACACGATCCGCCCGTTGTGGCGCCGCCCCAACCCGAAACCCAGGTGCACCGACTCCCCAGCCGGGTCGACCCGGGACGACGTGTACCCGTGGTCGTCCCCGCCCATCGCCGGATGCCGGTAGCTCCACACCTCCCGCCCGGTGACCGGATCCAGCCCGACGACCCCATGGTCGAGCAACACCAGTCCCACGCTCGGGGTGGCCACCACCGATTCGATCCGCCCATACCCCTCGGGGACCCAGGTCCACGCGTGCTCGCCCAACGTCGACGCCGGTTTCCCGGACCACTCCGGCACCGTCTCGGCCGCGACCGTGTGCCCGATCTCCGGAACGAGCGTCATCGGCACCCATACCGTGGGCACCCCCAGCAGAAACGTGACCAGAACGGCCACCCGGCGAAGTTCCGGACCGGCCTGCTTCGGCGAGCCCGCCAGGAGTAGGACCGCGGCGCCGACCAGGACGAGCCAGGAACCGACCTCTTCCAGGTACAGGGCGGGCTCGCTGGAGACGGGGAGCAGGAAACGCTCACTTCCCGCTCCCACCGGGAACAGGGCGACCATGAACGTGAACAGCGCCACCAGCCGGATCATCACGTGGCCGCGACGGGTCGCGAGGAACGACAGGAGCGTGGCGAAGACGCACAGCAGCCCGACCGAGAAGGGAACATCCGATTCTCGGAACAGACTCAGCACCATCGAGAGCAGGCCGGCTCCGGTGAGCAGGGCCCCCGCCAGAGCGAAGGGCGCGGCCGCCGAGGAGTGTTCGAAGGCGTCATGAACGTTGGAGCCGTCGTGGGCGATGGGAAACGCCATGGAGGTCCTTCGTTCGGAAGGGGCTTCCCCATCCAGCGTCGCGGCTCCACCACGCGACCGGGTTCCGTCCCGGTCGCGTTCCCGTCACGGCCTCGTTCGAGGCCGCGCCCGGTCGGCGGCTCAGTCGACGTTGCGTTCGAAGACCAGGCGCAGGCCGGTGAGGGTCAACCAGGGCTCGTGCACGTCGATGGTCTCGCACTCGTCCACCACCGTCGTGGCCAGGCCACCGGTGGCCACGACCGTGACCTCGTCCGGGTTGTCGGTCAGCTCCGCGACCATCCGGTCCACGATCCCGTCGACCTGGCCGGCGAACCCGAACACGATGCCCGAGCGCAGCGCCTCGGTGGTGTTCTTCGCGATCGCCGTACGCGGCTTGACGATCTCCACCATGTGCAGCTGGGCGCCCCTGCGGGACAGCGCGTCCACGGAGATGTCGATGCCCGGGGCGATGGCGCCGCCCACGTACTCGCCCTTGGGACTGACCGCGTCGAACGTGGTCGCCGTGCCGAAGTCCACCACCACGCTCGGGCCGCCGTAGAGGTGACCGGCGGCCAGCGCGTTGATGATCCGGTCGCTGCCGACCTCCTTGGGGTTGTCCATCCGGATCGGCACACCCGTCTTCACACCCGGCTCGACGATCACCGCGGGCAGGTCCCCGAAGTGCCGGCGGAACATCTCGCGCATCTCGTGTTGGACCGAGGGCACCGAGCAGCACATGGCGATGCCGTCGATCCCGCCCAGGTCGCTCAGCGAGCTCCCGTCGATGAGGCCGCGCAGCACCACCGCCCATTCGTCCGCGGTGCGGCGGACGTCGGTCCCCACCCTCCAATGTTCGAGAAGGTCATCGGAGTCGAAGAGTCCGAGCACCGTCTCGGAGTTACCGACGTCGATCGCCAGCAGCATTCTGAAGGCCTCATCTTTGGTCGAAGTGGTGGGTACCAAGGGAATCTTCCACCACCCGGGCGGTTCAGGCCAGGTCGAGTGCGATATCCAGCGCCGGGCTGGAGTGGGTGAGCGCACCCACCGCCAGGTAGTCGACCCCGGTGGCGGCAACGTCTGCGGCGACCCTCAGGGTGAGGCCCCCGCTGGACTCCAGGCGGGCACGGCCCGCCACCAGGGCGACCGCCTCGCGCAGTCGCGGCACCGAGAAGTTGTCGAGCAGGATCTCCTCCGCGCCCGCTGCCAGGGCGTCCTCGATCTGATCGATCCGGTCGACCTCCACCTCCAGGGGAAGATCGGGGAAGCGTTCCCGGATGGCGCGGACCGCCGCACCCACTCCTCCGGCGGCGAGGACGTGGTTGTCCTTGATCAGTCCGGCGTCGCTGAGGCAGTACCGGTGGTTGACGCCGCCGCCGCACCGCACCGCGTACTTGTCCAGGGCCCGCAGTCCGGGGGTGGTCTTTCGGCTGTCCCGAATACGGGCTTCCGTCCCGGCCACGGCGTCCACCCAGGTTCGGGTGGCGGTCGCGATCCCGGACATGTGGGTGAGCAGGTTGAGGGCGGTGCGCTCGGCGGTGAGCAGGTCGCGGGTGCGGGCGGTGACCGTCATGAGCACGTCGCCACCCTTGACGGAGTCGCCGTCACGCGCCGACCGGGCGATCTCCAGGGCGCCGTCGGCGACCAGCCAGAACACCAGCTCCGCCAAGGGCAGGCCACTGACGGTGCCGTCGGCGCGCGCCACCACGTGGGCGGTGCGCACCTGATCGGCGGGGATGGTCGCCACGGTGGTGACGTCGATGCGGGGGCCGGCGGTGAGGTCCTCGGACAGGGCCCGCAGCACGGTGTCCACGTGGCCCTGGTGCGGCGCGGTCCAGGGCAGCGTGAACTCCGCGCGCGCCTCCGGTGCCGGGTCGGGCCGGCCCAGGGGGAAGGTGATGCCGTCCAGCTCGGCTTCCAGGGCGGGCGGGAGCGAGGGCCCGCGCTTGTCATCGGTGGTCACGATGGTGTCCCCTTCAAGTCGGACGATCACGGGCCGCGTGCGCAGCTCGGGTCGGGGCTCCGGTGTGTCGGCGCGCTGGTGGGAGCCTCGGCTCTCCGCGCGGCTCATGGCCGCGGCGGCCACCAGTCGGGCCACGGTGAGCAGGTTGGCGGTCTCCCAGGACGCGGTGTCGGGGGCGACCTCGCCGGTGTTCTCGACCAGGGCGTCGAGTTCGGTGACCAGGGTCTGGAGCCCGTCGCCGGTACGCAGGACCCCGGCGTGACGAGACATCAGGGCGCGGACCCGAGCGGCCGTCGACGGATCGACCGGCGGAGCGGGCGCGCCGACGGTCACGGCCTCCGTCCGCTCGGGGGCGGGTTCCTCGACGAGTCGGGCGGCGATGCGGTCGGCGTAGACCAGACCCTCCAGCAGTGAGTTGGAGGCCAGCCGGTTGGCGCCGTGCACTCCGGTGCGGGCCACCTCGCCCACGGCCCACAGCCCGGGAACCCCGGTACGGCCGTCGATGTCGACCTCCACCCCGCCGGAGGCGTAATGGGCGGCCGGCGCCACGGGGATGGCCTGGGTCAGTGGGTCGATGCCGTGGGCGCGACAGGACGCCAGGATGGTGGGGAAGCGGCGCTCCCACGTGGCCCGGCCGAAGTGGCGGGTCTCCAGGTACACGTGGTCGGTGTCCTGCGCGGCCATGACCCGGGCGATGGTGCGGGCGACCACGTCGCGGGGGGCGAGGTCGGCGAGTTCGTGCGCCCCCGCCATGATGCGGCGGCCCTCGGCGTCGACGAGGTAGGCGCCCTCTCCGCGCAGCGCCTCCGAGACGAGGGGTTGTCGGCCCCGTGCCTCCGGGCCCAGCCACAGGACTGTGGGATGGAACTGGATGAACTCCAGGTCACGCAGGCGCGCACCGGCCCGGGCCGCCAGTGCCAGGCCGTCCCCGGTGGACACTGGCGGGTTGGTGGTGGCCGCGAACACCTGGCCCATGCCACCGGTGGCCAGGACCACGGCGGGGGCCCGGACCGCGCCCACCCCGTCGCGTTCGCCCTCCCCCATGACGTGCAGGGTGACTCCGCCGACCCGGCCGGTGGCGGGGTCGCGCAGGACGTCCAGGGCCAGCGCGTGTTCGATGATCTCCACGCGTTCGGCGTCGCGTACGGCGCGCACGAGGGCGCGTTGGATCTCCGCGCCGGTGGCGTCCCCTCCGGCGTGGGCCACCCGGTCGGTGCGGTGGCCGCCCTCGCGGGTGAGGGAGAGCCCACCGTCGTCGTCGCGGTCGAACTCGGCGCCCAGTCCGATGAGCCAGCGCAGGGCGTCGGGTCCCTCGGTGGCGAGCACGTTGACGGCGTGGGGGTCGCACAGGCCGGCCCCGGCCAGGTGCGTGTCGACCATGTGGGCGACGGGTCCGTCCTCGGGGGCCATGGCCGCGGCGATGCCGCCCTGGGCGAAGGCGGTCGAACCGGTGGACAGACGGTCCTTGGTGACCAGGACGACCCGACCGACGTCGGTGCCCTGGACGTAGCGCAGCGCGGTGCTCAGGCCGGCGATGCCCGAACCGACGACCACGACGTCGGCGTGGGTGGCCCACCCGGGTTCGGGGGCCGTGATCCGGGTCTGTCTGTCAGCACTCATCCGGGGGTCGCTTTCTGAACGATCTGAACGGACTCGGCCCGGCCGACCCCACTAGAGGGACACCGACACGTTGTCGATGAGTCGGGTGGGGCCGACCCTGGCGGCGACGGCCAGGACGGCGGCGCCCCGGTGTTCCGAGGAGGCTTCGGCGAAGGTCGCCGGGTCCACCAGGGCGAGGTAGTCGAGTTCGACCGGCGGGGTCGCCTTCGCCGCCTCGTCGAGGACGGAGCGGGCGGCCTCTCGGACGCCATCGGCCCCGTCGGAGGCGGCCTCGGCCCCGGCGCGCAGGGCGCGGGAGAGCGCGAGGGCGCTGCCGCGCTGTGCGTCGTCGAGGTAGACGTTGCGGCTGGAGGAGGCCAGGCCGTCGGCGTCGCGCAGGGTGGGGGCGCCGACGATCTCGACCGGGAGGTTCAGGTCGACGACCATGCGGCGGACGAGGGCGATCTGCTGGGCGTCCTTCTCCCCGAAGACGGCGAGGTGTGGGCGGACCAGTTGGAACAGTTTGGTGACCACGGTCAGGACACCGGTGAAGTGCCCGGGCCTGGAGGCGCCCTCCAGCCGTTCACCCATGGCGCCGGCGTCGACGGTGACCATCTGCTCGGCGGGGTACATGGTCTCGACCTCGGGGGCGAAGACCACGTCCACCCCTTCCTCGGCGCACACTCGGACGTCGGCCGCCAGGTCGCGCGGGTAGCGGTCCAGGTCCTCGTTCGGACCGAATTGGAGGGGGTTGACGAAGACGCTCACCACCACGGTCTCGGCCTTCTCCCGGGCCAGGCGCATGAGGGTGCGGTGGCCGCCGTGGAGGGCTCCCATGGTGGGGACCAGACCCACACGGCCACGACCGTCGAGGGCACGGCGCAGCTCGCCCGGCGTTCGGACGACGAGGGGCCCGTCTGCGGCGGGCATGGTGGGGGCGGTCATCGGTCTCTCCCTGGTGGGCACGATGGCGCGCGGACCGGGGTTCGCGCGCCGGGGTGGTTCGGGGCTCGGCGGTGCGCTTCCTCAGCGGCGCAGGACATCGAGCAGCCGCGCGGCGTCCTCCGGCTTGAGCAGCCCGGCGTTGATGGCCCGGTCCGCGGTGAGTCGGGCGAGTTCGACGTAGCTGGCCACGCTCTCGGGCGCGTTCTCGCGCAGCTGTTCGATGTGGCCGGCGACCGTTCCGGCGTCACCGCGCAGGACGGGACCGCTGAGCCCGTGGATGCCCAGGCGCAGGGCGTTGTCCAGGGCGGCGGAGAGCATCGGGGCGAGCAGGCGCCCGGGCTCGGGCACCCCGGCGGCGGAGAGCAGGGAGGCGCTGTCGGCGACCAGGGTGACCAGGTGGTTGGCGCCGCCGGCCAGGGCCGCGTGGTACAGGGTGCGTTTGTCCTCGGCGATCCACACCGGTTCGGCGCCCATCTCGACGACGAGGGCCTCGGCGATGGGACGCAGCTGTTCGGGGGCGGTGACCCCGAAGGTGCAGTCGGCGAGCCTTTCGATGTCCTCGTCGCGACCGGTGAAGGTCATGGCGGGGTGCAGCGCCAGGGGGAGGGCCCCGACGATGGTGGCGGGGGCGAGGACGCTGTAGCCGTGGGCGCCGCTGGCGTGGACCAGGATCTTGCCGCGCAGGTCGACCCCGGTTCCGGCGAGCCCCTCGACCAGGTCGGGGAGGGCGTCGTCGGGGACGGTGAGCAGTACCAGGTCACTGGCCTCGACCACCTGTGCGGGTTCGAGGACGCGGGCACCGTCCAGACGCTTCTCCGCCCGGGTCACCGACGCCTCGGAGACCGCACTGGCCGCCACGACCTTGTGTCCGGCCCTGGCCAGGGCGAGGCCGAGGACGGAGCCGACACGTCCGGCTCCGACGACGCCGACCCGCAGACGGGCGGGACGCCCCTGTGTCGTCTCCATGTACTCCGTGTCCCCTCCTGATCCGGTGCGCGTTCGCTTCCGGCGCGCCGAGGTCTGAGCACACGATAGTCCTCCCCCCGTGGTGGACCGTCGCCCCGCCCCTGGTGAGGAAGGCCCTGGGAGGTGACCGGTGACATGGAGCGGGGACGGGCATCGTCGCCCGCCCCCGCGTGTGTTCCGTCCGTCCCGGCCATCCGTCTCGTGGTGGCCGGGTCCGGGGATCAGTCCTGGATGATGACCCCGGCGTTGTAGCAGGAGGCGAGGGACTGGCCCAGCACGGCGTTGGAGTTGCCGCAGCCGGCGTTGGTGTTGTCCACACCGTTGATGTAGGAGATGTTGCCACTGACATCGGAGCCGTAAGCGGAGGTCCAGGCTCCGGCCTGTGCCGCGGCCGGTGTGGCGGAGAGGATGATCCCGGCGGAGGCGAGGGTCACGGCACCGACTGCGAGCGTCTTCTTCAGCACTGCTTTGTCTCCTTAGGCGTCCGGTCGGGGGGAGCCGCCCGGACTCGCGGTGTTGCGACGCCTGTTGGCGTCGGGGATGAAATTACCTACGAAGACGCCCACGAAACACACCCTGAACTGCACTGATCACAAAAAGTCGACGCTCGTCACCCACGGTCGCGGTACTTCCCGGGGCCCACCCGGACAAAGGCTCAGACTTCGCATCGCACCCGATCGCACAACGTCACCACCACTTCGGGGTTATCGCGCGGCGACAACGCCGGTTGCGGTCGACCATCTTCTCCCTCGACGACACCAGGCCCCGACCGCTGTGGGATAGCGGCCGGGTCCTCTTGCCTGGTTTCTCGGCGGGGCGGGTCTACGACAAGCCCTGACTCATCGCGGCTACGGGCTGACAGCGCCGGCTCTTGAGGATCTCCGACTCGGGCGACCCCTCCAAGGCCTCCACCACCTCCGGGCGACCGCCCGTACCGGTCACACGAAAAGCGCCACCCCGTCGTCACGGGATGGCGCTTGACGCGATGAAGCCAGGGACCCGAGGGCGGTTCGGCGGAAGGCGCCTTCCGGCCGTTCAGCCCGCCCGAGTCGGGTCGGTTCGGTGACCCGAACTAGTTCTTCACGGTGGCACCGGAGTCGACGCAGTTGGCGCCGGAGACACCCAGGATGGCGATCGAGTTGCCGCAGACGTTGACCGGCACGTCGAGGTCGGCGATGAGCTGGTTGCCGCTCAGGATGCCACCGTTGCCGGAGGTGAACGCGTTGCTGTTGGCCATGGCCGGGGACCCGGCAAAGAGGACGCCGGCAGCGGCGGCGGTGATGGCGGTAACGGCGAAGGCCTTCTTCAGCATGAATATCTCCCGTCAGGACCGTTTGGCGGGGGGCGCCAAACGGTCGAAACCATTGACGATGTGTATGACAGTGAACACTCCCCGTGTTCAGACACCATTTAGCCATACTCAGCCGCCGAGCGTGACCAGAAACCCGAAGCTTTCATGGCCCGTGACCAGGAAATATCACCCGTTGCGATCAGACATGTCGGACATGCAACCCACAACTACAGCCACTTACAGCCCTTCATGTGACACACACCACACTCACGTCTCGGGGGTGTCATCCGAAGAAACCTCCACTTCCTCGCCCGAGTGCTCCCTCTGCCCGGATTCCGCGTGCATGGTCGCCCGGGTCGCCCACCGTTCCGTGCCCGCGGAGGGCACCCGTGCGCGCCTGCCGGCCTCGGCCAAGGCGTCCAGGAAACGACGGCCCTCCACCGCGTCCCGGTCGGTCGCGCGCGCCGACACCGGCCCCGGAGGCGTGTCCACGTCGACGGTGACCCGACCTCGCAGGCGGGCGATCGGCCCGGCGGAGAGCCGCAGCGTCTGCATCCGCTCCACCGGGACGATCTCCGTGACCCGACAGAACACGCCGCGCACGCTCACGAACAACCGCTCGTCCACCCCGGCCGCGCCCGTCGACCGCCCCCGGTCGGCCACCAGCGGCACCACCGCCGCCTCGCTCCCGGGGAAGACCTCGTTCACCAACGTGAACGCCCTGGACCGCGGCGCCACCGGCAGCAGGTCCGCTGAGTCGCCCTGTCGAGCCCCCGCGTATCCCGCGACGGTCGCCTCCACCCGGGCCACCCCGAGTGCCCGCCACAGCATCGGTTCCACGATCCGCACCGCCTGTACCCGGCCGGGCGGGACGGTCTGCATCCGACGCTGGAACATGCCGTAGCGCAGCCTCAGCCCGTCCGAGGACAACGACGCGTAGAAGTCCGTGTACCGCGCCAGCGGGCCCCAGTAGTAGCGCAGCAGCCCCAACGCGAGCGGCACCACCGCGCCCAACACACCCGGCTCCAGGAAGACCACGAACGCCGTGGCCAGCATGAGCAGCAGGATGAAGGAGACCAGGATCGGCACCCTGAAGGTCAACGCCCCCAGCAACAGGGGGAAGGGCAGGCGGTAGAACGGCCACTCCGGGGCCTGCGGAGCGCGGCCGGGAAGCCCCGCCGCGTGGGCGAGCACCGCCGCCCGCATCCGCTCCGCGACGCCCTTGGGCAGACAGCGCAACCGGATGGCGCTACCGTCTCCGCCGGCCAGTTCGACGCGCAGTTCCGCCATCCCGAACACCTGCATCAGCAACGGCTGGACCACGTCCACCGCCTGGAGCCGACTCAGCGGAATCTCCCTGGCGCTGCGCAGGACCAGCCCCGTGTGCACCACCAGGTGGTCCTCTCGGAGCCCGAAGGTGCCGTACCACCAGGAGGGCAACGCGTAGGCGAAGGAGCCGAACAGCACGGCCAGCGCCATGAACAGCACCCAGGCGAACCCGAACATCACCAGGATCGGCCCGATCAACGCGACGAACACCAGCGTCACCGCGATGATCTGCAACGGGATGATCATCCAGTGCGCCCGGAACACTCCGGTGGTGATGTCGTCCTTGGGAGGCGGCGGCGGTAGCGGCGGCCCCCACCTGAGCCCCGCCGGCATGGCCGGCCCCTGGAAACGCGGGTAGGGGCCCGGCTGCGGTGGATAGGGCGCGGGCCCCGGTGGACGCGCGCCTTGGTGCTGCCCCGGGTACGGACCTTGGTACGGGTTCGAGGGCGGCCCCTGGGGCGGCCCTTGGTAGGGGCCGCCGGGAGGCGGGCCCTGCACAGGGCCCTGCGGCGGCCGGTGCGCCCCACCTCCCGGCGGCGCCCACCCTGGTTCCTGCTGAGGCGATCCGTGCACTTACAACCCCGTGGAGAAACTCTCGCTGCGCGCGGCGAGCCGGTCGCGCAACTGGACGGCATCGGCCAACGGGAGCCCGACCACCCGCGCGTCCGCGGTGCTCGCCGCGGTGCGCACACGCACCGTCGCGATCCCCAACGCCTGTTCGAGCAGGTCGGTGGTGACGTCCACGACCTGCATCCGGCCGTAGGGCACCACCACGAGTTGCCGAACGAACACCCCGTAGGTCAGATACAACTCGGCCGGCGCCTCGGTGTAGCCCCAGGAGCGTTGGAACCGACCCGCGAGGAACCACATGCCGACCGCGACGACCAGGGCGAGAGCGGCCCAGATCCCGGCCCACAGCGGACGGCCCCACATGAACAGCAGCACGCCGCCACCCACCCCGGCGACCAGGCATCCCGCCGTGGTCACCAGCCGTCGGTACCAGGCCAACGCCGGTGGGATACGCCGCCAGAGCAGACCCTCGGGCGCGGCGAAGGCCACGTCCAGGGGCCGCTCCACTTTCGTCGATCCCGTCTCGGACTCGGTCTCGGGTGTCGATTCACTGGTCTCCACGGCCTCAGTCAACCATCAGCGCGCAAGGGTCGGTGAAGGCGCGCAGCGAACAACGGATGTTCAGCCGGCCCGCGGCGTGTCGTCGGTGTCGTCCTCGCCGTCGTCGTCGGGGACCCGGCAGGCGTGCTCCAGGTACAGCGCGGCGGCCAGGAGCAGGCCGGCGGCCAGGGCGGTGCCCACCGAGACCAGGAAGGCCTCGCGATGCGTGGGCAGGTCCAGTCGTTCGGTGATCGACAGGGCCATGCCCGCGAAGAAGCCCGCGGCCATCGACGCGAACAGGGCGCTCGCCTTGGCCAGGGCCAGTAGGCGGGCGGCGCTGAGCGGTTCGATGGGTTCGGTCCCCGGCTCGCGTCGAATGCGCCGCGCGGTCCGCCCCGCCGTGTAGGACTCGGCGAAGGCCAGCAGCAACAGGGTCGGGATCGCCGACCACGGGATCAGTGGCAGCCCGGACAGCGAGTTGGCGACGAAGAGGCCCACCAGGGCCCCGAGGGCCGCCAGGACGGACGGGACACGCCACCCGGTCGGGGAGAGCGTGCCCCCGCCGTCATCGGACATCAGCGATCCGCCTCCCCCGGAAGCCGCAGGGCCAGGTCGTCGCGTCGCGTCAGCTTCTGTTCCCCGGTGGTGTCGGCGTCCTCCACGTCGGCGAGCAGCGTCGCCACCGGCGCCCGGCCGGGCACGACCGCCGCGGGATCGGCGTCCAACCAGGGGCGCAGCACGAACGCGCGCAGGTGGGCGCGCGGGTGCGGCAACGTCAGGACCGGATCGTCGTCGACGGTGTCCCCGAAGGCGATCACGTCCACGTCCAGCGTGCGCGGACCCCACCGCACCTCTCGGACCCGATCGAAGTCGCGTTCGGCCGCCTGTGCGCGCTCCAGCAGTTCCCGGGCGGTGCCGTCGAAGTCGACGACCAGGACGGCGTTCAGGTACGCGTCCTGTTCGGGTCCCCCCACCGGGGCGGTCTCGTAGACCGGCGAGAGCGCGACGGGCGTGGGCGCCCCCGGCCCGGACGACAGCGCCTCCACGGCCCCCCGCAGGGTGGCGTGGCGGTCCCCCAGGTTGGAACCCAGGGCGAGTACGGCACGGGTCACCACGCACCCCGCTTCCCACGGGTCACCGTGACCGAGACGTCCTCGAACTCGTGCTCGATCGGCGCCGACGGCTTGTGCACGGTCAACTCGACCCCCTCCACGAGCGACTCGACCATGCACTCGGCGGCGAGCCGTTCGGCCAGCGTCTCGATCAGGTTGACCGGTTCGCCGGTGACGATCGCGACGAGACGGTCGGCGAGCAGCCCGTAGTGCACGGTGTCTCCGACGTCGTCGCTGACCGCGGCCGAACTCGTGTCCAGGTACAGCACGGCGTCGACCACGAAGTCCTGGCCCTCACGACGCTCGAAGTCGAACACGCCGTGGTTGCCCCGGGCCCGCAGTCCACGGAGCGCGATGCGGTCCGACATCAGTCCTCGCCCTCCGGTTCGTCCTCCTCCATCAGGACCGGCGAGGCGTGGTGCGACCACAACCGCCACCCCTGCTCGGTGTCGACGAACAGGTTGGTGGTGACCACCTGCCCGCCCGCGACGAACCCGGGACTGCCGTCCTCGGCCGTCAGCACGTTCTCCTCACACGTGACCATGGCGATGTCACCGCCCACCCCGATGTGCGTCTCGGTGAGCACGTACTGGATGTAGGTGACGTTGGCCATGATCAGGGACCAGGCGCGCATGATCTCGGTACGACCGCGCAGCAGCGGCCAGCCGGGGTTGACGCACACCAGGTCCGGGGCCTCGTACTCCTCGGCCCACACCGCGCCCATCAGGTCGATGTCGCCGTTCTCGATGGCGCTGTAGAACTGGGAGTTGGCCTCGGCGACGCTCTCCATGACCTCCTGGCGGGACTTCACAGGCCACCCCGGACCAAGGGCTCGGAACGGCCCTCGTCGAGCCCACGGCCACCGTCGGACCAGGCGGCCGCCACGCGTACGGCGTCGGCGTTGGGACGGACGTCGTGTACGCGTACCGCCCACGCGCCCCGATCCGCGGACAGGGTCGTCACCGCGGCGGTGGCCGCGTCACAGTCGACGAAGGGGCGATCCTCGCCCTTGGCGTCACCGAGCAGTCGGCTCAGGAAGCGTTTGCGGGAACCGGCGACCAGCACCGGACGGCCCAGTTCGTGGAACCGTTCGAGGTGCTGGAGCAGCGCCCAGTTGTGCGCCTGTTCGGGGCGTTTGGAGAATCCCAGTCCCGGGTCCAGAACGATCTGGCCGGGGTCGACTCCTGCACTGATCATGGCCTCCATACGGTCGCGGAGCTCATCGAGGACCTCCTGGACGACATCCGTGTACACGGCACGGCTCTGCATGTCATGACTATGCCCACGCCAGTGCATCAACACGTAGGCGACACCGGAAGATGCGACCAGTCGTGCCATCTCGGGGTCGGCCAACCCACCGCTGACGTCGTTGACCAGGACCGCGCCGGCCTCGACCGCGCGCTCGGCCACCTCGGCCCGCATGGTGTCGACGCTGACCGCGATCCCGCGGGAGGCGAGTTCCCGCACGACCGGTTCGACGCGGCGCAGTTCCTCGGCGGCGCCCACACGTTGGGCGCCGGGCCGGGTGGACTCACCGCCCACGTCGATGATGTCGGCTCCCTCTTCGACCAGCCGCAGACCGTGTTCGATCGCGCGTTCGGGATCGAACCAGGATCCGCCGTCGGAGAAGGAGTCGGGGGTGACGTTGACGACCCCCATGACCAGGCACCGCCCGCGGTCGGGCAGTCCTGGAAGTGTGTGTTTCGGCGCCATGCGTTTCACCCTACGCGTACGCGTAGGGGCCGGGGGCACACCGCCCCCGGCCCCTGTGAAGGTGTTCTCCGGGTCGCCCCGGACCGGCCGCACAGGCCGACCCGACGCCGACTCGTCGCGACCGGCCCTCGGGACGGTTCGGTCCCGGTCTCAGCCCCGGTCGAGGATGAGACTCATGGCCTCGGACCGAGTACGGTCGCTGCTGCGGAATATCCCTCGCACCGCGGAGGTGACCGTCTTGGCACCGGGTTTGCGCACCCCGCGCATGGTCATGCACAGGTGTTCCGCCTCGACCACCACGATCACGCCGCGCGGGTCCAGGTGGTCCATGATGGCGTCGGAGACCTGACCGGTCAGCCGCTCCTGCACCTGCGGCCTGCGGGCGTAGACGTCCACGAGGCGGGCGAGCTTGCTCAGGCCGGTGATGCGGCCGTCCACTCCCGGTATGTAACCCACGTGGGCCACCCCGTAGAACGGCACGAGGTGGTGCTCGCACGTCGAGTAGAGCTCGATGTCCTTGACCAGGACCATCTCCTCGTGGTCGGCCTCGAAGACCGTGGTGAGCACGTCACCCGGCTTCTGGCCCAGACCCGAGAACTGCTCCTCGTAGGCCCTGGCGACACGATCGGGGGTCTTGACGAGCCCGTCACGGTCGGGGTCCTCCCCGATGGCGATGAGGATCTCACGGACCGCGCGGGCGATCCGCTCACGATCCACGGGTCTGGAGGGAAGGTCGCTCACGCCTGTTCTCCTTCGTTGCCGACTCCCTCGGGGAGCCGACCATTGAACTCCGATCCCTGCACCTCGGCGCCGTTGAGTGGGGTCATCTCCTTCTTGGAGCGCACCGGCGGCCGGTTGGAGGGCTGACGTTTGCCGTAGCCGGTGTAGGAACCGCGCGAGGGACGCTTACGGACGGGGGCGAAGACCGCCAACACCTCGTCCTTGGTGAGCGTCTCCCGCTCCAACAGCTGCAGGACCAGGTCGTCGAGAACGTCCCGGTATTCGACGAGGACCTCGTAGGCCTCATCGTGCGCCGACTCGATGAGGCGACGCACCTCCTCGTCGATGATGGAGGCGATCTCCTCGGAGTACTCGCGGGCGTGCGACATCTCGCGGCCCAGGAACGGCTCGCTGTTGGCGGAACCGAACTTGCGGGCGCCCAGGCGCTCGCTCATGCCGTACTCGGTGACCATGTTGCGGGCCAGGTCGGTGGCCTTGTCGATGTCGTTGCTCGCGCCGGTGGTGGGCTCGTGGAAGACGAGCTCCTCGGCGGCGCGACCACCGAGCATCATGGCCAGCTGGTCCATCATCTGCGAACGCGAGGTGAGGAACTTGTCCTCGGTCGGCACCGACATGGTGTAACCGAGGGCGCGACCGCGCGGCAGGATCGTGATCTTGTGCACCGGGTCGGCGTTGGGCAGCGCGTGCCCGACCAGGGCGTGACCGCCCTCGTGGTAGGCGATGACCTTCTTCTCACGGTCCGACATCACCCGGGACTTGCGCTCGGGGCCGGCCATCACACGTTCGATGGCCTCCTCCAGGATCGCGTGGGTGATGACCTTCTTGTCCGCGCGCGCGGACAGCAGGGCGCCCTCGTTGATGACGTTGGCCAGGTCGGCACCGGTCATCCCTGCGGTCTGGCGAGCGATGACCGCGAAGTCGACGTCGTCGGCCATCGGCTTGCCCTTGGAGTGCACCTCAAGGATGTCGCGACGGCCGTCCAGGTCGGGACGGTCCACGACGACCTGGCGGTCGAAGCGGCCCGGACGCAGCAGCGCCGGGTCGAGGATGTCGGGCCGGTTGGTGGCGGCGATGAGGATGACGCCGCCTTTGACGTCGAAGCCGTCCATCTCGACCAGCATCTGGTTGAGGGTCTGCTCGCGCTCGTCGTGACCGCCGCCCATGCCGGCGCCGCGGTGGCGGCCGACGGCGTCGATCTCGTCGATGAAGATGATCGCGGGCGCGTTCGCCTTGGCCTGCTCGAACAGGTCCCGCACGCGGGAGGCGCCGACGCCGACGAACATCTCGACGAAGTCCGAACCGGAGATGGAGTAGAACGGCACCCCGGCCTCACCGGCGACGGCTCGGGCCAGCAGCGTCTTACCGGTACCGGGCGGGCCCATGAGCAGGACGCCCTTGGGGATCTTGGCGCCCATCGACTGGAACTTCTCCGGGCTCTGCAGGAACTCCTTGATCTCGTGGAGTTCCTCGATGGCCTCGTCGGCCCCGGCGACGTCGTCGAAGGTGTTCTTGGGCGTGTCCTTGGTGATGAGCTTGGCCTTGGACTTGCCGAAGTTCATCACGCGGGAGCCGCCGCCCTGCATCTGGCTGAAGATGAACCAGAAGATGACGATGATGATGATCAGCGGCAGGAGGCTGAACAGCGCGGTCGTCCAGACCGGGGTGGTGGCGACGGAGACCTTGTAGTCCTTCAGCGCGCCGTCCGGGTTCTGGCTCGACTCCTGGAGCAGGGTGGCCAGTTCCATGCCCTGGCCTTCGACCCAGTAGGCCTCCAGGATCTCGCCGTCGACGGTGGTCAGCTCGATGCGCTGATCACGATCGACGATCTCGGCATCCTCGACCTCGTCCTGCTCGATGAGCCGGTAGACCTCGGAGATGTCGGCTTCCTCCGGCTGTGGGCCTCCACCGACGTCGAACACGCGGAAGCCGATGACGAGCATGAGGGCGACGACCAGGATCCAAATCCACGGGCCGCGGAAAATACGCTTCAGATTCATGTGAGCGGAACCCTGTCGGGTCCGTCCCTCCAGACCAGGCCGCCCGCCCCAGAGGACTGTCCGGAGCAGGACCTATCGGACACGTGCTCCCCGCGCTGACGCCGGGATATTCGACGGTACACCTCGCCGCGCCGGGCGGGCACACCGCTGAGGCCGGACGCGAGCCGTCATGGAAGCAACGACGACGACCCGTTCCGTTGTTCCCGAGCCCCGCCCGCGTGGGCCATGACACGGTCGCGCGGGCGGGGATCGGGCTAGTTCTCGTAGACGTGCGGAGCGAGGGTGCCGATGAACGGAAGGTTCCGGTACTTCTCCGCGTAGTCCAGTCCGTAACCGACGATGAACTCGTTGGGCAGGTCGAAACCGATGTACTTGACGTCGAGGTCGACGTCGAAGGCCAGCGGCTTGCGGACCATGGTGCAGACCTCGACCGACTTCGGGCCGCGCGAACGCAGGTTGCCCACCAGCCAGGAGAGGGTCAGCCCGGAGTCGATGACGTCCTCGACGATCAGGACGTCACGGTCCTTGATGTCGGTCTCCAGGTCCTTGAGGATGCGCACCACACCCGAGGACGTGGTGCCCGCTCCGTAGGAGGACACCGCCATCCAGTCCATCGAGACCGAGGTGTGCAGTACTCGGGCCAGGTCGGCCATGACCATGACGGCACCCTTGAGCACACCGACGATCAGCAGGTCCCGGCCCGCGTAGTCCGCGTCGATCCGCGCGCCCAGCTCGGCCAGACGCGCATTGATCTCTTCCTCGGTGACCAGAACCTTCTCCAGGTCTTGGCCCATGTCCTTAGCGTCCACGCTCACTGTCCTCGCTGCTGGATTCCCCGTTTGCGGCAACCAGGATAAACGTGCCGAACGTGGCGACAGCGCCGGACCGCGACACAAGAGGGCAGGGTCACCGCCCGCGACGGGCCGACTTCAGTGAACGAAGTGGATGCGACCGGCCGTGCGGCGGCCACGAACGCCACCGGGCAGGTCGATGTGGGCCTGGCCACGCCACTCCGTGATCAACCGTTCGAGCTCGCGTACGTGGCGGGCGGTGAGGTCGGTGGCCGGACAGCCGGCGTCGAGCGCGGCACGGCGCAGCACGCGGGTACGCAGTGAGGTGTCGGCCTCCTCCAGCGGTCCGACGGCCAGGCCCTCCGCACCGGAGGCCGCCTCCAGCGCACGGTCGTACAGCGTGGCGGCGAGGTCGTCCAGGGTGTCGGCGTCGGCCCGGAGCATCGTCGCGGTACGTGCCAGGGCCGCCGTGATCCCGGGGCCGAGCGTCCGTTCCAGGGCGGGAAGCGCCTCATGCCGTACCCGGGATCGGGCGAACCGCGGGTCGTGGTTGTGCGGGTCCTCCCAAGGGCTCAGGTCCATGAGCCGGCACGCCGCACGGACCGTGGCCCGGTCCAGTTCCAGCAGGGGACGACGATAGGGCCCGGAGGAGGCGGACATCCCCGCCAGGGAACGGGCCCCCGAGCCGCGGGCCAGTCCGAGCAGGACCGTCTCCGCCTGGTCGTCGAGGGTGTGTCCGAGCAGCACCACCGCGGGAGCGTGCTCCCGTACGGCCGTGTCCAGGGCGTCATAGCGGGCCCTTCTGGCGGCGGCCTCGGGACCGCCCGAGCCGGCCACCCGCACGGTGGCCACGTCCACGGGGTCGAGGCCGATCCCGCGCAACACCTTGGCGACCCCTTCGGCCCGTTCGGCCGAGCCCTCCTGGAGTCCGTGGTCCACGGTGACGGCGCCCGCCGCGCGCCCCATCCGAGGCGCCTCGAAGGCGAGCGCCCCGGCCAGGGCCAACGAGTCCGCTCCGCCGCTACAGGCCGCGAGCGCGGTGGTGTCGGCCGGCAGAGCGGACAGCACCCGCCGGACCGCCGAGCGAACGGCGGCCACGGCGGGGGGCGGACCGCTCACTCGCTGATGGCGGCGGGGCGCACGACCCGTTCGATCCACGTCGAGGGATTACGGATCTCCTCGATGGTGGGCAGGGTCTCGGGCGAGGTCCACACCTTGTTGAACTCGGCCATGCCGACCTGGGCGACCACCTGTCGGACGAAGGTCGCGCCCTCCTCGTACTGCTTCATCTTCATGTCCATGCCCAGGAGCTGGCGCATGATCCGGTCGAGCGGGTTGCCCCCCTCGCGCCGCTTCTGGAAGCGGGCCCGGATGGTCTCGGCCGAGGGCACGACCTCGGGACCGACCGCGTCCATCACGTAGTCCCCGTGCCCCTCGGCCAGGCTCATGACCGCGGTGACCCGATCCATGAGCTCGTTCTGTTCCGGGGTCTGGAACGCGGTGAGGAGGTTCCCCTCGCCGCCCCGCACGGCTTCGGCCACGGCCTCACCGGCCTGCCGGAGCCGGTCGATGAGGTCGGAGGCGTCCATCTCCGTGGACAGCAGGAGTTCCTGCATGAGCTGCTGGACGTGGTCGCGCAGCCACGGCGTGGCCGTGAACTGCATCCGGTGGGTCTCCTCGTGCAGGCAGACCCACAGTCGGAAGTCGCGAGGGTCGACGTCCAACTCGCGTTCGGTGTTGACGATGTTGGGCGCCACCAGGGTCAGTCGCCCGGTCGGCGAGTGGCCGTTCGGGTCCGGTGGCAGGAAGAGCTCGTACTGGCCGAGGACCTTCCCCGCCAGGTAGGACAGGACGGCGCCGAGCTGCATCCCGGTCACACGTGAACCGACCGCGCCGGCCAGGTTCCCGGCCGGGCTCTTGTTCAGCCGATCGGCGCCCATCTGTTCGAGTACGGGTTCGAGCACCACCCGGAACCCGTTGACGTTGGCTCGAATCCACCCGGGTCTGTCCACGATGGTCGCGGGACCCGAGGGTTCGAGGGGGTTCATACCGGTGAAGTCGCGCACGTGCCCGGCCGCCACAGAGGAGAGGTCGCGCAACTGCGCGACGGCCTGCCGTGCGTCGGCCAGATCCACCTGCGGCCCAGGGCGCACGAGGCGGACACCGGTGTTGACGGCTACGTCCCAGTCGATCACAGTCACATCGCCAGCCTACCCACGGGACGCCCGGTGGCACGGGGATCAGGGATCGAATTCAGGGCAGACCCCGGGATCGCCCTGAGGTGAGCCGAAACGAACCCGAGCGAATCGCCCATCAGCGGGCGGGCCCCACGGTGGATCCCACCCTGGGGCCCGCCGACGACCTCACGAACAGCCGCACTCGGCGAGGGCGGCGGCGAGGGTGTCCAAGGCCGGCCCGGTGGCGGCCTCGTCGTTGGCCATGAAGGCGAACACGAACGCGTTGCCCTCCTGGTCGTGGATGGTGCCGGCGAGTGTGCTGACGCCGTCGAGCGTCCCGGTCTTGCCCCGGACCATGCCGGCCGCGTGGTGCGAGGTGGAGTACTCGGAGTAGCGACCGGCGAGCGTGCCGGTGGAGTGCGCGGTGGGCAGCCCCGTGAGGGTCGCGTTGAGTTCGGGGTGCTCGCCGGCTGCTTTGAGCAGCTGGACGAGGGCCCGCGGGGTGATGCGGTTCTCGGTGCTCAGACCGCTGTTGTCCGCCAGGTCGACCCCGTCGATACCGAGGTCGTCCATGACACGGTGAGTGGTCTCGGAAGCACCGGTGAAGCTCGCCTCCGCCCCCGACTCCAGGGCGGCCACGCGGCCCAGGGCCTCGGCCATGTTGTTGTCGCTGGCCAACATCATGAACTCGACGAGGGAACTCACCGGAGCGGAGTCCACCGAGGCCACCGGTTCGCCGACGGATTCGGCCTCCCTCGGGTCGCCCTCGACGGTGAGTCCGGCCCGCTCCAGTTGGTCGGCGAAGGCCTCGGCGGCGGCCCGTGGTGGGTCGGGCACACGGGTGGACACGTCCGGTTCGACCCTGCCCTGGTCGACGAGCAACGCGTGGATGGTGGCGGTGCTGCCCTCGGTCACGTAGTTGGGCTTCCACCCCGGCCCGGTGTCCGAGCCGGTGAAGAGAGAGTCGTCATAGCCGATCTTCACGGTGTCCACGCCCTGCTCGGCGAGGGAGGCGGCGGTGTCGGACGCGAGCTCCTCCAGGGTCGCTACCTGTGGGTAAGCTGCGGAGTCGGCGGTCACGGTCAAAGTCGCGTCGCCCCCACCACGGAGCACCACACGGTTCTCCGCGGGATCGAGGTATGCCTCGGTCCGTAGAACGTGGTCGGGGCCGACGGTGTCCAGGACGGTGACGGCCGTGGCGATCTTCGTCGTCGACGCCGGGGTCACCGCGGCGTCGGCGTCCCGTTCGAAGAGTGTCTCCCCGGTCGATCCGTCGACCACGTAACCGGAGAGGCCCTCCTCGAGCCCGGACGACGACATGGGATCATCAAGAACGTCCGCGACCCGTTCCGGGTCCACCGGAGTCGGAGCCGCGGGTGCAACCGCCGCCACGCCGTCGGCGTGCGTGACGGGGTTGGGCACCGCCGGCAGCGGTCGTGCCTCGATCACGTCCAAGGCGACGAACCCGGTGATCAGCACGAATATGTTGAGCAGGGCCAGCGCGAGGATCGCCTCGCCTCGTACCCGTCGCACCCGGGGCACCTGCCCTTCCTTCGGTGTCGCGGTCTGACGTTGTTGTTATACGGCGACATTAGTCGCATTGGGAGCCGAGATCAGCATGGAATTCGACGTTACGATCGAGATCCCCAAGGGGGAGCGCAACAAGTACGAGGTGGACCACGAGACCGGTCGTATCCGTCTCGACCGCATGCTGTTCACCTCCACCACCTACCCCGCCGACTACGGCTTCGTAGAGGGAACGCTCGGTGAGGACGGTGACCCGCTGGACGCACTCGTCCTGCTCAAGGCCCCGACCTTCCCCGGCTGCCTCATCCGCGCCCGCGCCATCGGCATGTTCCGGATGCGCGACGAGGCCGGTGGTGACGACAAGCTGCTGTGCGTCCCGGCGACGGACCCGCGCCAGGAGCACCTGCGTGACATTCACCACGTCAACGAGTTCGAGCGTCTCGAAATCGAACACTTCTTCACCGTGTACAAGGACCTGGAGCCGGGCAAGTCCGTCGAGGGCGCCAGCTGGGTCGGCCGCCACGAGGCCGAGCAGGAGATCATCGCGTCGGTGAAGCGCGCCGAAGAGGCCGGTGTGCACGGGGACTCCTCGCACATCACCAACGAGGGCAAGTGACCGACGCACGTCTCGGCACCTGATCTGGCCCGGTGAGGTGGACTCACCGGGCCTGCTCGTGTCCGGGGAACCCTGTTCCTCGTTCCTCAGTCGGTCCCCAGCGGCAGGAGCAGGAGCAGGAGCAACACGCCCAGCAGCATCAGCGCCTGTGGCGTGGGGATCGAGAACACCACTCCGCGCAGGCTGTTGCGCGCCCCCTGTCGAAGGGGGAAGCCGTCATGACCGAACTGGTCGGCGCGGACCGCGACGTGGGACCGGTATCCGTCGAGTTCGGGGCGGGTCAGACCGTTGAGCACACGGACCCGGACCAGACCGTGGGGCCCCGCGAGGGTCGGACGAGCGATCCTCTCCCCACCCGCCCCGCAGGCACGGTGGCGGCCGCACTCCACCTCGGCCAACGCGTGCAGCCACTCCCCCAACCGCGCGGAGTCCCGTAGGCGGACGCTGTGCGCCCTGGCCACGATCAGGGTGTCCCGCAGCACGACGTGCGCGGTGTCCCGATCGCGTAGGACCAGGACGCAGTACCGGTACAACTCCTCCCCGTAGGCGTCGAGGAGACGAGCGTAGACGCCGGCCGGGCACGCGCGACCGGAACGCAGGTCGTGCAGAAGGTCCTGGTCCGTCATAGACCTAGAATCTACGCCGCGCGCCGCTCGGCGCTCTCCGGTTCGTGGAAAGACACGGCGGCCTTCCCTCGAATCCGGCCCATGGCGCGGAGCTCGGGAAACCGCGCGAAGTCCGACCTCGGTGGGGGTCTCAGGCGTCGTCGATGGGTCTTCGGGGGTTCGGAGGGCCGCCGGCGCCGTCCGAGCCACCCGGTTCCTCCCCGCCTCCCGGTTCCGATTCGGAGTCCGGTTCCGGCGACGGTCTCTCGCCCCCCGCGAAGAGGAAGCTCCCGTACCTGGCCCGCAGCCACAGGAGCACGTAGGTGAGCACGCACAGGAAGCAGATGAGCAGTGCCGCCTCCACGCCGAGGAAACCCAGCGCCATCACCCCGGTGGCGGCCACGACGACGGCCCGTACCAGCACACGCGCCCACAGTCCCTGCGCCTCGGGGTTCAAGGCTGCCCTCTGGGAACGGACGGCTGCACTGCCACTCCTGTCACTACGGCTGTTCTGGGAGGTGGGGCCCGAAGCGGCGAGAACGCCGTTCTCCCGGGCTCCACATGTCACCACCACGGGACGCCACCCGCAACATGCCCGGTACGTCTCCGGCGTGAGCGGTTCGACGCGCTCGTCTTCCGGTGTCCGCTTGACTCACCACCGGCTTTGCTGATCTCCTTACTGCCATGTATCCGCGCACCCGCACCGTCGCCTCGGCTCGTACGGCCCCCAACGGGGCCTCCTGCCTGCAGGCTTGTGCGGCGTGTCCGTGTTGTCGTCACTGAGTCGCAGTCGAGGGGACGGATTCCACCGACCCCGCACGACCGGCCCGTGATCGGCCCCCGTCCTTCGACGTGAGACGGCCGTGACGGGTCTTCGCTTGGGTGATCTTCCTCTCCGAACGCGCGTTCGGAGGCATCGACCCCACCGTTCCGGGACCTCCCGGGCCCCATGACGACTTTCCCGTGATCGCCCACCACACCGGTGATCACGCACACGTGAAGGATCCTCTCACGATGCCGCAGCAGACCTCCGCGCCGGCCACCGCCCCTCGCGTTCCGACCGAGCACGCCCCCCGACAACGCACCGCGACCGTGTCCCTGGACGGGATCGGCGACGTCGTGGACGCCGGACGCACCTCCGGCTACGCCCACCTGGGCGCTCGCCGCCTGCCCACTCTCGGACAGGTGGTCGTCGCCGCCAGGGACGCCGCGACCGCGCTGCGCCCGACCCTCTGGCCGACCCGCCGAGGGAGCTGGCAGCCCGCCCCGCGCAGCGTCCGCCGCCTGGTCCGTGGGCGCTTCCGGGTCACGTCCGTGGCCCTGGAGCCCAACGGCTTCATCGCCGGGCCCTCTCCGCGCGCCGAGAATGCGCACACCCTGGAGGCGCTGTACCTGGTCAGCGGACGCGCCCACCTGATCACCTCCGACACCGACGGTCAGATGCTGTCGGCCGCGGAACTGACCTCGGGCCGGGCCCGTGTGGTGGGCGGTGGCACGCGGGGAGGCCGGCACCTGGTGAACACCGGTGAGGAGGTCGCGATCCTGGTACGGGTCACCGCCTGAACCGGAGTTCGGGCGGCGTGGGGTCGCCTCAGTCGCCATCGGAACGCCCGGTTCCGGCCGCGCGCAGGGCCTCGTCCACGGCCTCGACGGAGCGGAGGAGCCCGGCCGTGCGCCGACCCTCGGCGAGGTAGGCGCTCATGACCTGGTCGAGAGCGTGCGGGGGCAGGTGACCACGCAGGTCCACCCGGGCCGTTCGATATCCCTCCCTGGCCGCCTCCAACGTCGCCGAGACGTACTGGCGGGCCAGGCGGGAGAGAGCGACGGGATGGCGGCGCAGGACTCCGTGCAACCGGTAGTCGGCGGGCACGTGGTCGAACAACCACTCCAGGGCCGTCTGCTCGAAGGAGTCCGACCCGGGTGGGTGCACACTCACGGGCCAGTCCGGCGTCAGGGACTGATCGGGCATGCCCCCCAGCATACCCATTGTTCGAAAGTATGTTCGATAACCTCCGGGTGAATCGGTCCGATTCCCTAGTCCGGTTTCTTCTCCGTGGACCCCGAACCGGCCTTGTCCGTCTTGTCGTCCTTCTCGGCCTGGCGGCGTTCGAACTCCACCCGAATGGCCTGCTCCGCCGCGTCCACCGCCGCTCTGGCGGTGATGGCGTTGGTGTGCGCGCGGTCCAACTCCTCAAGGAGGATGCAGTCGAAGGCCACTCGCGCATCATGGATCGCGGCTTCCAGCTGACGTGATGCCTCTTCCAGACTCATGACCCTCCCTTCCCCAGAAGTCGGCAACCGCACACACCGATCACAGGGGCAACGCGACGTAACGGACACCACGGGGCACCGTCCTCACAGGTCACGGCGGCGGCGCTTCAGTCCTCGACCGGTGGGGTAGGTGATCATCGGACCACATGACCGCACAGGGAGCCCCATGGTGTACTTCGTCCTCGCCCTGCTCGCGATCTGGTTGATCCTCGCCATCGTCGGCACTCTGATCGAAGGCCTGTTCTGGCTCGCACTGCTCGGCGGCGTCCTCTTCGTCGCCACCGCCGTCTGGGCCCGTTGGCAAAGCCGACCGGACATCTGACCGCTCCGACGACCGCCTCAGGATTCCAGCGCCGGGCGCCCTCCCCCGTCCAGACGTCGCAGCACCCGGCGGGCGCGCGCCTGGTCACCGCCCAGGTGCGAGGCGACCAGACCGAGCGCCTCGTCGGTATGCCCCAGGACCATCAGGTTGCGTACCCGTGCGCGCAGCCCCGCGGGCAGCTCGTCGGGATCACGCTGCGCCGGAACGTAACCGCCCACGACCTCCTTGGGGCCGGCTCGCGGCGGGGGTTCCGGCTCGGGAAGCGCGTGGCGCGTCTCCATCCGGGCGAGCACCCCTCGTAGGACGTAGGATCCGACGCCCAGAACCACCACCGCGCCCATCAGGGCGAACAACATGAACATCAGACTCATATCGCCCACCTACCCACACTTCGGACACGGCAGGCTCAACGCCGACACACACGGAGTAATCATTGGACCAAGAGGCCGGGAGCGGTCCAGAGCGTCAGTCGCCGCTCCCCCAACCCTGCGGCAGGTCCTCGGGAAGCAGGGTCTGGAGTTCGGCCACCTCGGGGATCTCGCCCCCGTGGGCCGCGGCCTCGATCCGCCGCGTCTGGCGCGCCACACACTCCTCGAAGAGCGCGCGGACCTCGATCCCGCCGCGTTCGGCGAACCCGTCCGTCGGCGCTCCGATCAGGTCCGCCAGCGCCTCTCGGGTCCGTTTCGGCAACCGCAGACCGGTCTCCTCGGCCATCGCCGCGAAGACCTCCACCAGTTCGTCGGTCTTGTAGGGCGCGAACTCCACCAGTCCGGCGAACCGCTCCGCCAGGCGAAGACCGGCCCGCATCAGGGACGCCACCGACTCGGGATCGCCGGTCAGGACCACCGCGACGTCGTCGTGGTGGGTCCGCATCAGACCGCCGAGGACGTCGGCCGTCTCCTGACCGAGTCCGGTTCCCCCGGAACCTCCCGATTCCGGCAGGAGAACCGACAGCACCCCGCCTCGTGCTCGTTCGAAGGCCGCCAGCGCCTCCTTGGAGGGGCGCCCCCGATCCACCAGGTCCTCGGCCCGCAGCCGTACCGAATGTCCGCGCGCGGCCAGCCCCAGGGCGGCGAGGAGTTCACCGTACAGACCGGCCACGGTGGAACGCCCGGTCCCGGTCCGGCCGGAGAACACCAGGTGGCGTGAGCGCCGGTCCTCCCCCTCCTCTCCACCACGTCGGGGTGATGTCAGCAGGCTCGACAGTTGGCGGGCCAGTGCCTCCTTGACCTCACCACGGCCCGCCAGGGAGTCCAGCCGGGCCATCAACGCGGTGACCTGGCCGCCCATCCGCCGATCGGGATCGGTCGCGACGGGGTCGGTCACCCCCTCCAGGTCCTCGGACAGGAGCCGGGTGAGGTCGTCCACGGTCGTGTAACCACCCTCGACGATCCGCTCGGACTGGGTCCGGACCGCACCACCGAGCACCCTGCGGACCTCGCGCCCGTTGTCGAAGGCCACGCCCCGGACCCGGCGTTGGAAGTGACCGACCAACAGGTCATGCACCCCCTCCCCCAGGTCGTAGCCGCGCTCAGCGGCCTCCCCGGCGAAGATCCCGGCCAGTTGCTCGGGTGAGTACTCCTCGAACTCGACGGTCCGCGCCACCCGCGCGCGCAGCCCGGGGGAGGCGTCGAGCAGGGACCGAAGCCGATCGGAGTGCCCCGCCAGGACCAACACGAATTCCTCGCCCGGCGCCTCCATCAGCGCGACCAGGGTGTCGATCACCTCTCGACCGTGCACATCCGGTGTTCCGGACTCACCGAACAGGGCGTGCGCCCCGTCGACGAACAGCACCCCGCCGCGGGCCCGCTCCACGGCCTCGGCCACCCTGTCCCGGGTGCCTCCCTGGTATTCGGCCACCAGGTCCGGCCGGGCCACCTCGATGAACCGTCCACGTTCGGACTCGCCCAACGACCTCAGGATCTGCCCGTACAGCCGGGCCACGGTCGTCTTCCCGATCCCGGGCGGTCCGGCCAACACCAGGTGGCGGCCCACGTTCAACCCGGGCAGCCCCGCCGCGACCCGTTCGGCGCTCACCCGTTGCAGGTCGACCAGGGCCCGGACCTGCCGTTTGACCCGTTCCTGTCCGACCAGCGCGTTCAGTTCGGTGAGCAGTGAGTCCAGCGAGCGTTCGCGGTCCCGTACCGACCCGTCCCCGTTCCCGCCGACGGAACGACCGGAGGAACCCCCGCCCCGGGCGACCACACGTTCGCCGTCGCCCCCACGGTTGTCGCTGAAGGTGCTGTCCTCCAGGTAGACCGAAGCGCCGGCGGCGGCCCACAGACCCTCGTCGTCGTTGCCGGACACGGTGCAGCGCACCAGCCGTACCCGCCCACCGTCCTCCACCATGAGACCGTCGCCCCGACCGTCCCTGATCGCGGTGTCCTCCAGGGCCACCACGGCGCCCTCACCCACACGCACACCACGCTCTCCGCTGCCCGAGAACGTGGAGGAGCGGACCGTGACGTAGCCACCCTGCGCGTAGACGCCGTCCTCCCCGCATTCGGAGAGGTCGGCGTCGACCAGACGCACCTCGGTGCCGTCGAGGATGTTGAGGCCGTCCTCACGGGCATCGCGCAGCACCATGCCGCGCACGGTGACCGTGGCGTCCTCACGGCTGTGGATCCCCGACCCCACGTCGTGGCCGACGATGTCCTCGAATCCCCCTGTACCACCGACCACGATGGCCATCGGGCCATGCCATCGGCTCACCCGCAGGTCGTCGACCTCGAAACGCGAACGCACCGCCGCGATCGCGCCACGCCCCTCCTGGACGCTCTCGGCCACCGACATCCCCGACACCTTCACGCGGGCACCATCGGCGACCAGCAGGGCGGCCTTGCCGACCTGCTCGCAGCGCAGGTCGGTCACCGTGGCCTCGGCGCCGTCGATGAGGACGGCGTCGGCGGCGGCCCCCTCCACCTTGAGGCCCCGCACCATGAGTCGACCACCCTCGATGGCCAGCCCGGTCCGGGTGGAGCCGAGGATCTCGCAGTCGCGGAGGGTGCTCTGGGAGTCGCCATGGACGAAGAAGGCGTCCGTCTCCTCCTTGTGCGGCGACTCCACCACCAGCCGGGTGAAGTCGGCACGGGAACGCTCGTAGACCCGGACCGGCCAGTCGTGCGAGCCCGTGACCCGCACGTCGGTGAACTCGGGCGCGGCCCGATCCCGGACGTAGATGCCACCGCCGTCCACCAGCGCGCAATCGGTCACCTCCGGGGAGGCCCCCGCCACGTACAGGGTGTGCCAGTCGTCGTGGGCCCCGGCGAAGATGGTCCCGCCGATCTTCGGGGAACACCTCCCCTGGACGGCGATCACCGCGCCGGCGAAGTAGCAGTCGCGTACGAAGCCCTCGCTGCCGTCCCACAACAGACCGCTGTCCTCGAATCGGCAGCCGATCACCTCGGCGTGCGCCCCGGACACGGTCACCCGTCGCGGTGAGGTGAAGACGCAGTCGACCGCGCGCAGCCGGGCCCCTTCCTGCACGTACAGCGGCGGGTACTCGTCCGATGAACTACGCACGCCGACCCCGTACAGCTCCAGGTCGCCGCCCTTGTGCACGTTGAAGACGTTGGTCTCGTTGCCCGCCGTGACCGTGACGGTGCCCGCCCCTTCGGTGGGCATCACGACCACACGCCGTAGCACTCCGACCGCCTGGGGCTCGACGTACTCGCCCGGCTCCACCCGCAGGTAGAGGTCCGAGCCCGTGTACCGGGGGTCTCTGAGCACCTGCCCCAGGGAAGAACTCGCGGCGGAATCCGTCTTCGAGACGCGGACCGTGATCATCCATCGACTCCCAAGGGGGTAGCGGCCGCGGCGCCGCGCCAAAGGGTCTGCGCTATGTACCGTATCCACCCCAGGGTCCGGGAACCCGATACGGCCCGTACCCCTTGTGGCCAGGGTCGGTCAGAACCCGACGACGTCCTCCGGTGACAGTGTCTGGAGTTCGCTCACGTCGGGGACGCCCCCGGCCAGGGCCGCGGCCTCGATCCGGCGCGCCTGCCGGGTCACGCTCGCCTCGAACAGCTTGCGGACCTCCCGTCCGTTGCCGTCGGACAGGCGTGCCTCTTCGCGCCCCATGGTCTCCGCCAGAGCCGCGCGGGTCTCCTCGGGGACCAAGAAGTCGGCTCCTTCGGCCATTCCCACGAAGATGCTCAGTAGTTCATCACCGCCGTAGGGAGCGAATTCGACGGTGCGGGAGAAGCGGGAGGCCAGCCCGGGGTTGCTCGCCAGGAAACCATCCATCTCGCCGGTGTAGCCCGCGGCGATCACCACCACCTCGTCACGGTGATCCTCCATGAGCTTGAGCAGGGTGTCGATGGCCTCCTGACCGAAGTCACCGCCGGAACCACCCGGACGAGCCAACGTGTAGGCCTCGTCGACGAACAGGACCCCACCGCGGGCCCGTTCGAACACGTCCTTGGTCTTCTGCGCCGTGTGGCCGATGTAGGAGCCCACCAGATCGGCTCGGGCGGCCTCGACCACCTGCCCCTGCGCGAGCACGCCCAGGGCCGCCATGAGCTGACCGTAGATGCGCGCCACGGTGGTCTTGCCGGTCCCGGGCGGACCGGAGAACACCAGGTGTTGGGAGGACATCGAGGTGGCCAGTCCCGCCTCCTCGCGGCGTCGGTTCGCGGAGATGAGGCTGATGAGGTCGGCGACCTCCCGCTTGACCCCGGCGAGCCCCACCATGTTCTCCAGGCGGGCCATGAGCTCTCGGGTCTGTTCGGCGTCCCGAGGACCGCCCACCCGCGCGGACAGACCGGTGTCCACGACACCTTCCAGGTCCTCGGGCAGGATCAGCGCGAGGGCCTCGACGGAACTGGCGTCACCGGCGACGATCCTCCCGGCCTGGGCCTGGACGATCTCCTCGAACAGACGCCGCGCCTCACGTCCGTTGCCGAACGTCTCGTCCCGGCTCTGCCCCTGGAAGTGGCGGACCAACAGCTCACGAACGCCCTCCCC